>CABQXG010000191.1 GCA_902468045.1 uncultured Collinsella sp. | reverse complement strand
CTCCTGCTACGGCGACGGCTTTTGGTACGAGGGCTGGGAAGGCCATTTTGAGCTTGTGAAGCTCAACCTGCAAAATCCCGCTGTGGTCGATTACCTGCTCGAGTCCGTGCGCCGTTGGGCCGACGTCTTTGGCGTCGACGGCCTGCGCCTGGACGTCGCCTATATGCTCGACCGCGACTTTATGCGCCGCCTGCACGCCTTTACCCGTGAGCTCAAGCCCGACTTTGTGCTGATCGGCGAGACGCTCCACGGCGACTACAACCAGATCGTCAACGACGAGATGCTCGACTCCTGCACCAACTACGAGTGCTACAAGGGCCTGTACTCTAGCTTTAACTCGGTCAACATGTTCGAGATCGCGCACTCGCTGCACCGTCAGTTTGGCGGCGACCCCTGGTGCATCTACCGTGGCAAGCACCTGCTGTCGTTTGTCGACAACCACGACGTGCCGCGCCTGGCAAGCATCCTTACCGACAAGTTCTGCCTGCGTCCCGCCTACGGCATGCTCTTT
The DNA here is from genome assembly GCA_902468045.1 of uncultured Collinsella sp. GTDB lineage: Bacteria > Actinomycetota > Coriobacteriia > Coriobacteriales > Coriobacteriaceae > Collinsella. The sequence goes on along the minus strand of CABQXG010000191.1, from coordinate 3,056 downwards.
GGCATGCCGGGCATCCCGTGCGTCTACTACGGCAGCGAGTGGGGAATTGCCGGCGAAAAGGGCGGCCCCGATGGCGACTGGGCGCTGCGACCTGCGCTCGATGAGCCTGCGCCCAACGAGCTGACGGCCTTCATCAAGCAGCTCGCGCACCTGCGCTCGGCAAACGACGCGGCAGCCCGTGCCCTCAACTACGGTGCCTATCGCAACGTGGTGATCCAGAACAAGCAGCTGCTGTTCAAGCGCGCCTGCGACGACGCGACGGTGCTCGTGGCGGTCAATGCCGTGAACGAGCCCTATACCTTTGGAGCCGGCGAACTCAACGGCTCCTTCGTCGACCTGCTTGCCGACGATGCGCCCACGGTCGAGCTGACAGGCTCCCTTGAACTTGCGCCCTATGAGGTGCGTTATCTGCTGAGGGCCTAATTCATGACTGCGCCGGACGAGGGCTATCAGCATATTGAGCATGGGTTTGAGCCCGTGTTTGACGAGCGCTCGCGCGTTTTGGTGCTGGGGTCGTTTCCCTCGGTGCTCTCGCGTGCCAATGCCTTCTACTATGGCAATCCGCAGAACCGCTTTTGGCGCGTGATGGCCGCGTGCCTTGGTGCGCCCGTGCCGCCCAACGAGGGAGACTCTTTGGCGAGCGGCGAGCCCGTGACGCTTGACGCCTCGATTGCCGCCAAGCGGGCTATGCTGCTGAACGGCGGCGTGGCCCTGTGGGACGTGATCGAGAGCTGCGACATTAAGGGCTCGAGCGATGCGAGCATTCGTAACGTTGTGCCGGCACATATCGAGCGCATTACCGGCGCAGCTCCCATTGAGCAGGTGATATGCAACGGTGGTACAGCTGGCCGGCTCTACAAGCGCTATCTACAAGAGCGCACCGGGCTGCCGGCCATCGTTCTGCCGTCGACAAGTCCCGCCAATGCGGCGTGGCGTCTGGAACGCCTTGTCGAGCGCTGGAGTGAAGCCGTTGATTGGCAGGCTTTTTCGATTTAGCAGTTTGAGTGCTCGGCAAGATGCCTCATAACGGCGTGCCAGATCGGTGTGGGCAGCGCAGACGTGGCGCGCACCATGCCGTCGGTGTCGACGCCACCCGTTGCGGCGCCACCGAGCTTCTGCGCGTGTTCGACGGAACACCCCATGCGAACGGCGCCCACGAGCTTGTCCATGGCCTCCGAAAACGGTCGCCGCAAGAGTCCCATGCGCGGGGAGCGACGAAGCGCTGCGATGCCGCTGCCGGCGCAGATGGCAATGCCGCCACACCACAATTGGTCATGGCGCTCACATGCCTTGTGCAGGCGAACAGCGGTCCCACGCGCCTGCTCAGTGCCCTCTTGTGCGGCTCGAATCGCGGCATAGACGCGCGTTCCCGTACCGCCAACGCGCTCAAGCGCCTGCTCGATAGCTGTCAACGTCTCATCGTCAGCCACATCTTCAATGGCCAGCACGATGCCGTCTGCAACGTTGTCGGCATCATCCGCCTCCAAATCAACCGGGCGGGGGAGCGCGGTGCCAGAAAGCTGAGCATAGGCGGCGATGGCATCCTGCAAGTCCCAGAGCAAAAACTCAAGATCGGCGCTATTGGGAATGCTGATATACGCAATGGTTTGCAACGTTTTTGGTACATCGCCGCGTGCGGTCGTCTCCATGCCGCCTCCTTTCCGGTTGGTTTCCGTTTAGGTTACACCGTCTGGCGGCGCCTCGCCGCGCTATCCTAGTGCAACTCTTACGAAAGGAACGCCATGCGTCTGCCCATGAATACCTCGCTTGCCACGCTCAAGCCCTCCGGTATCCGCCGGATCAACGCGCTCGCCGCCCAGCACCCGGGGTGTATCGCGCTTGCGCTTGGCGAGCCCGATTTTCCCACGCCCGATGTGATTAGCGCCGAGGTGACCGCCGCACTGGACCGCGGTGACACGCACTATCCGCCCAACAACGGTCGCCCCGCCCTGCGTGAGGCGTTGTCTGCCTACATGGGGGGCGCGGGCCTTACGTTTTCGGCCGACGAGGTCATCCTGACCGACGGCGCGACCGAGGCCCTGTCGGCAACATTCATGGCCATACTCAACCCCGGCGACGAGGTCATTATCCCCACGCCGGCCTTTGGCCTGTACGAGAGCATCGTCGTGGCCAACCACGCCAAAGCGGTCTTTTTGGATACGGAGCCTGCACAATTTCAGATTGACGAGGATGCGCTTCGTGCTTGCGTGACGCCGGCGACCAAGGCCATCGTCATCTGCTCGCCCAACAACCCCACGGGCTGCATCCTCAACGCAGCATCGCTCGACGCCGTGGCACACGTGGCGGAGCAGGCGGGCATCTACGTGGTCTGCGACGACGTATACAACCGCCTGGTCTACGTGGACGGCTACGAGCGCTTTGCCCAGCGCCACCCGGAGCTTCGTGAGCAGACGGTAGTCATCGAGAGCTTCTCCAAGCCCTGGGCTATGACCGGCTGGCGCCTGGGCTGGCTCGCAGCAGCGGCACCCGTCATCGCCGAGATCGCAAAAGCTCACCAATACCTAGTATCGAGCGCCGTCTCCTTCGAGATGGACGCCGCAGCCCGAGCCCTCACCGTCGACCCAACCCCCATGCTCAAAGTTTACCGAGCTCGCCGCGAGCGCGTACTCGAAGCCTTAAACGCCATGGGCCTCGACGTAGTAGAGCCCGCAGGAGCCTTCTACACTTTCCCGAGCATCAAAAAAATCGGTCTAACCAGCGAAGACTTCTGCATCAAAGCCATCAAAGAAGCAAACGTAGCCCTAGTCCCGGGCGACTGCTTCGGAACCGAAGGCCACATCCGCCTCAGCTACTGCGTTTCCGACAAAGACCTGGACGAAGGTCTCCGCCGCCTGTCCACCTTCATTTCAACCTTGTAGCCATCAGGGACGCAACATATCAGCCCACCGACTTAAGGCTTATGAGTGGGGGCGTCGGCCAACGGGAAACCGGGCTGCCCCAAAGTCACCGCAGGCCGCGCCGCCGAAGGCCAGGCGCAAGGTTTTCGCTCGGTCAGGTCCTGGGCTCGCACGAAGAGCACATTAAGTGCTCTTCGG
>CABQXG010000190.1 GCA_902468045.1 uncultured Collinsella sp. | reverse complement strand
CGACGAGGAAGCCGTGGCAGAGGGCCTGGACCGTATCCGCAGGATCCTCACCGATAACTACGTGCGTCCCGACGAGTCCGAGCGCATTAAGTCCAAGATCCGCGAGCTGGGTCGTTTTACCATCATCGACAAGGTGACGGCCAAGCTCGACGAGTACAAAGACATCTATGTGGCGTCGTTTGCCAATCTGACCATCGAGCCTTTTGTGATGCCGGCCGAGTACGTGCGCGACTATTCCAAGATTCTGCAGGGTGGCATTTGGTGCATTATGAGCATCGAGTATCGCCATCCCGTGGATGAGGAAGACGAGTTTGGCATGGAGGTCTTTGGCGACGATGCGCCGCGCCGCTCCAAGGCCAAGCGCAATAAGCGCGGACCCGAGGACTCTCCGTTTAGTGTGGCGTCGCTCACTCCCATCCAGATGCCCAATCTGGACCTGGATGCCATGGTCGACGAGCGCCAGTACTTTACGCGCGACGAGTGGCTCAACATGCTGCTGCGCTCCGCTGGCTATGAGCCTAGCGAGCTTTCCGAGAAAGAGCGCCTGCACTTTATCGAGCGTATGGTGCCGCTCATCGAGCGCAACTACAACCTGTGTGAGCTGAGTCCCCGCGGTACCGGTAAGAGCCACATCTACAAAGAGGTCTCGCCCTACGCCATTTTGCTTTCGGGCGGCCAGACCACCACGGCCAACCTGTTCGGCCGTATGAACTCCATGCGAGCCGACCGCGTGGGCCTGGTGGGACACTGGGATTGCGTGACGTTTGACGAGGTCGCCGGCATGCGTTTTAAGGATACCAATGCCGTGCAGATCATGAAGGACTACATGGCGAGTGGTAGCTACGCGCGCGGCCGCGACCAGATCAACGCCGATGCCTCCATGGTCTTTGAGGGCAACATCAACGACACCGTGCAAAATGTCCTTAAGACCACGCACCTGTTTGATCCGTTCCCGCCGGAGTTTAACAACGATTCGGCCTTCTTCGACCGTATCCACTATTACCTGCCGGGCTGGGAGATTCCCAAGATGCGCTCGAGCCTGCTGACCGGGCATTATGGCCTGATCACCGACTGCCTGTCGGAGTTTTGCAAGGAGATGCGCCGCAAAGACTTTACGCACCATATCGACCGGTATTTCCGCTTTAACAGCGACTTTAACAAGCGCGACGAGATCGCCGTTCGCAAGACCTTTAGCGGTCTGGCCAAGCTGCTGTTCCCCGACGAGGCCATGGACAAGGACGACGTGCGCTGGCTGCTGGACTACGCTATCGAGGGCCGTCGCCGCGTAAAGGAGCAGCTCAAGATTATGGCGGGCGTCGAGTTTATCGACGTCAACCTGGGCTATATGGATGCCGACAACCCGCAGGACGTGCATGTGGTGCGCGTGCCCGAGCAGAGCGAGGACACACTGATTCCCGACGGGCCGCTGCTGTCCGGTCACGTGTTTGGCGTGGGCAGATCGCAGGGTGGCGAGGTTGCCGTGTACAAGCTGGAGAATAAGGCCGTTGCCGGCGAGTGCAAGTTTAAGCACGAGGGCGTGGCCTTTAACAAGCCGGTGCGCGATACGCTGGAAGCCGCGTTCGACAACTTTGTGAACCTGGCGAACCGCGTGGCGCCGGGCATGCACATTGGCTCCAAGGATTATTTGCTGTTCTACAACGACCTGCAGAGCAAGGGGCTGTCCGAGGAAGTTTCGCTCGCCGAGTTTGTGGGCCTGTGCTCCGCGGCGTGCAACCGCCCGGTAATGCCCGCGCTGGCGATTCCGGGAATCTTGCGCATGTCGGGCTCTATGGACGAGATCCGCGGGCTCGAGGACATTATGCGCGTGGCCAAAAACGCCGGCACCAAGCGTGTGATTTTGCCGCTGAGCGCCATCGCGGGCCTGCAGAGCGTTTCGTCCGAGATTATCTCGGGACTGAGCCCGGTGTTCTACATGGATGGCGACCCGGTCGATGCCGCGAAGAAGGCACTAGATCTGTAGAAGTGCGGGCGTGCGGGGCGTTCGGTGTTCGGGCGCCCCGCGAGCATGTTGGTGCGTAGTGCGTGAGGAGGCCTTGCCATGGCGGGCGAGCGTTCTGTTGGCGAGCTGCTCGACGAGCTGTTTGGCTTTGAATCGGTAGGCAAGCGTCAGACGGCGCTTGAGCAGTACGATCGCGGGGAGCTGGTGCGCAAGGCGCGCTCCCGCGAGCTTTTGGGTGTGCTTAGGGGCGTCGAGGCTTCCGAGCACGCTGCGCGCGAGTCTGCCGTGCGGGCTGTTGACGGGTATGTTCGCCGTGTTGAGGGCGCCGCGCTTGCGCGCGCTCGCAAGCAGGCGGGCATTGTCGGTCCGCTACGGATGGAGCGCCGCTATGCTGCCTTTTTGCGCATGGAGGACAAGGCCGAGCTGCTGACGCGTCTGGAGCAGACACTTGCGTTTATCGAGGTAAAGCTACGTGCGAATACGGCGGACAAGGTGCGCGCGGCGTACGATGCGGCCGGCGCTTTAGTGCTGCAGGACGTGGCGCGTTTGGGTGACGTGCACGTTGTGGATGCTGTGCCTTTGGACGCAGACCTGCTGTGTACGCAGCTAGAGCAGATGCGTTGTGCCGCCGATGCGACGGACCTTGCGGGCATGATCACAGCGACGTTTGAGTCTGAGCTGAGTGCGACTGGCCCGCAGCGCCCTGACGGGTTTGTGGACGACGTGGCCGGTGATGTTGCTGGCGACGTGGCGTTGGAGCGCGAGCTTACCAACGTGCGCGGCGCTGCGCAGCGAGCGCGCTTGGCGGCGCAGGCGTATCGGGCCGAGCGCGCCGCCCGCGTTGCGGGGAGCACGGTGGAGCCGGTATCGTTGCCCGAGTCTGCGTGCGTTGCGTGCGAGACGGCGTGTGATGCCGGGGAGCTTTCCGAGTTGCTCGCTCAGGTTAAGAAGTCGTTTGAGACCTACCGTCGCGTTGTTGCCGACGGCGGGTTGTTCTGTGTGTTTGGTACGGGCTCGCCGCATGGGGTTTGCGGTGGCTTGAGCTATTTCGATTACGATTCTCGGCTTGACGAAGACGTGCTAGTGGGCGAGTATGACGGTGCTACCAGGCATAATGTTCAGCGCGAGGTTCCGATTCCCGAGCTTGCGGATGAGGCTTCGGCTGAGGGCGGCGACTCGCTCGAGGTTGCCGTGGCACGCATGCGCGAGTTCAATGGACGCCGTTACGATGGCGTGCTGGATGAGGATCCCGCGCGTCATGTGAATGCGTTTTGGTATGGACTCAAAAAGCTCAGCCAGTATTGTGAGGCCGCTGTGCGCGTGGATGATCGTGCTTGGGATTGCTTTATCGATAAGGTTCAGTATGCCTTCGATGAGCCCGTGGGGCGCCTGGCCACGCAGATGGACGACAAGCAGGTTGCGGCTTTTGTTGCTGCTGTGGACGCGCTCGGTGCTGGTGAGTAGGGGCTTGGCTCGATAGGAGGTTTCACCATGAAGATCGAAGTTGACGCAGATCAGCTACGCGAGAGCCTGCTCGACCGTGCGGGGAGTGCAGCCGGCGTGGGCTTTCCGGCCGCCATGCTCGACGTGATGGATATCGAGGACGAGTCGCCG
>CABQXG010000189.1 GCA_902468045.1 uncultured Collinsella sp. | reverse complement strand
GACGGGCACGGGGTCGACCTCGATGCCGCCCACCTGCTGGAAGTACGTAAACTGCGTGACCTCCATGCCGTTGAGCCAGACCTCCCAGCCAAGGCCCCAGGCGCCGAGCGTCGGGCTCTCCCAGTCGTCCTCGACAAAGCGGACGTCATGGTCGTTGGGGTCCAGGCCAATGGCGGCCAGCGAACCCAGGTAGAGCTCCTGGGCGTTGACCGGCGAGGGCTTGATGAGCACCTGGAACTGATAGTAGTGCTGCATGCGGTTGGGGTTCTCGCCGTAGCGGCCGTCAGCGGGACGGCGGCAGGGCTGCGCATAGCAGGTGCGCCACTCGGCGGGACCGAGCGAGCGCAGCGTGGTCGCGGTATGGAAGGTACCGGCACCGACCTCGGAGTCATAGGGCTGCATAATGACGCAGCCCTGCTCGCCCCAGTACTGCTGGAGGCGCAGGATGATGTCTTGGAAGGAAAGCGATGAAGCGTTCATGCCTCTAATATCCCCTCGTCGAAACGATTACACGGTTAGCTACTGTACTATAGCGGTTTTTAGTCGATAGCGCCGATGCGGTTGAGCGGCCAGTAGCGCACAAGCGCCACAGCGATCAAATCAGAGCGATCGACGGGACCAAAGTAGCGTGAGTCGGCAGAGTTTTCGCGGTTGTCGCCCATCACCCACACGCACCCGTCGGGAACGGTGTAGGGATAGCTTACCTGAGCGCCGGGCGCTTGGACCGAAAGTGGCCAGCTCATGCCCGTCGTATAGTCCTCGTCGAGCGCCTGGCCGTCAACGACCACCTTGCCATCCTGCAGGTCGACCGTCTGGCCGGCCGTGGCAATAACACGCTTGACAAGAACATCATGCTCGGAGGTGCCATCGGGGTTGTGAAACACCACGATATCGCCCTGCTTGACGGGCTGACCGAGCTCGAGGCTCACCTTTTGTGCCAGGATCTGGTCGCCAATCTCGATCGTGGACTCCATGGAGCCGGTGGGCACCACAAAGGGCTCGACCACAAACGAGCGAATCAAGAAGGTGGCGACCAATGCAATCGCGATGACCGCGATCCACTCAAAAGCGCCCCTCAACGCGGAATGCTGCGATGGAACCATTCTCACTCCTCGCTCTGCGAATACGAAGCGTCCAAAATCTCCTGCGCGTACGCACGCTCCTCGGGCGTGAGCCGCGCCGTCTCGATCAGATCGGGACGCCAGCGGCAGGGGCGCTCGATGGCGTTCTTGCGACGCCAGGCATCGACCTTGGCATGATCGCCACTCACGAGCACCGGCGGCACGCCCTCGCCGTTGAACTCGGCAGGACGGGTGTACTGCGCGTACTCGAGCAGTCCTCCGTCCTCGGCGGTCGAGAACGACTCGTCAACGTTGCTCATCTCGTCGCCCAGGGCGCCGGGAATCAGGCGTACGACGGCATCGGCAACGACCATGGCGGGCAGCTCGCCGCCCGTGAGCACGTAGTCGCCGATCGACAGGCGCTCGTCGGCATACGCATACGCGCGCTCGTCGACGCCCTCGTAGCGACTGCACACAAACAGCAGGCGCTCACTTTTGAGCAGGCGCTCGGCCACATGCTGCGTAAAAGGCTCGCCACAGGGGGTAAAGAACACCACAGTGGGCTTGGGACCCTCTGCGCTAATGGCCTTGATGGCCTCTGCGATAGGCTCGACCTTCATGAGCATGCCCTGCCCGCCGCCGTACGGCTCGTCATCGACGGTACGATGACGGTCGTGCGTCCAGTCGCGCAGGTTATACGCCTTAAAATCAAAAAGGCCGGCCTTGCGGGCGCGGCCCAAAATCGACGTGGACATGACAGGCTCAAACATCTCGGGAAAGACCGAAAGGGTCTCGATCAGCATGTTGTCCTCCCTACTTGTCCATATCGATCAGGCCGTCCATCACGTGGACGGAAATTGTTCCTGTGTCGGGAAGATCGAGCACGACCTGCTCGATCACGGGAATCAGTACCTCGCCGTACCGATCACCCTCGACAACCCAAACATCGTTAGCGGGCGTCGACATGATCTCGACGATCGTGCCGAGTAAACCGAAGCGCTCGTCGACCACCTCGCGACCCATCAGGTCGGTATAGGCAGCGTCGAGCGAATCGAGCTCAAAATCGTCACGATTTGCCAGCACGTAGCATCCCGTGATGCCCTCGGCGGCCGTCAAGTCGTCAATGCCCTCAAACGAGACCAGATCGCCATCGCCCGTATCGGTGACGGACACGACCGTGCAAAAGCGGTCGCGCTTGAGCGCCGGCGGCGTCAGGGCGACGCGCATACCAGGCTCTAATACAGAAGGAAGCCCCCGCAGCGGCTGCGCGAGGACCTCCCCCTTCCTTCCATGCGGCTTGACCACACGGGCGATGTTTTTGTACTGGGACCTCAAGGTCCTAGCCCAGAACCTCTACCTCGACAGCAGTGTCGAGGCGAGCGGCCAGTGCACGGGCGAGCGTGCGAATGGCCTTGATGGTACGGCCACGACGGCCGATGACCTTAGCGACGTCATCCTCGGCGACCGAAACCTCAATCGTAGAGGCGTCGTCACCATCGATGACCTCGAGGCTCACGGAATCCGGGTCGTCGACGATCTGAACAACGAAATATTCGACGAGATCGGCGATGCGATCTGAGAGCATTGCCTCACCCTCGAGCTGTGCAGCGTCAACCTCAGGCACGATTTACTCCTCGGCGCCCTCAGCGGCCTCAGCGGCAGCCTTAGCGGCCTCGGCCTCTTTGGCGAGCTGCTTCTTGGACTTCTTGACGACGGTCTCGGTCTTCTCGCCCTCGTTGGCGGCCTTGACCAGAGCGGCGACGGCGTCGGTGAGCTGAGCGCCCTTGGACTGCCAGTCGGCGATCTTCTCGAGGTCGAGGTTGATGGTCTTGGGGGCGGTCATCGGGTTGTAGCGGCCAACCTCCTCGATGATACGACCGTCACGCGGGGCGCGGGAATCGGCGACGACGACACGGTAGTACGGACGCTTCTTAGCGCCGTGACGAGCAAGGCGAATCTTGACTGCCAAAGGAAACTCCTCCAACCAAGCAGCTTTAGGCTGCAACTACAAACAAACAGTTGAACATAATACGCCATCGACGCGGGCAGGTGAAGTCCGTGAGACCAACTTCTTCGGTGTAGTCGAGGGCAAATCCATATCTTAGACAAGAATTCGGGATTTGCAAGCACATACACGCACCCCACATGAGCTGCGCGGTATACTCATGACATGGAAAGACGCGAACATACATACGGTTATGAGGATGCCATGGGCGTCACGCCGCCTCGCTGGACGGGTCCGGCGGTGGGCCTGATGGACCTCGATGCGTTTTTTGCGAGCGTGGAAATGCTCGATCATCCCGAATGGCGCGGAAAGCCGCTCATCGTGGGCGGAGACGCCGATTCGCGTGGCGTCGTGTCCACGTGTTCGTATGAGGCACGTCGCTTTGGCGTGCACTCTGCCATGGCCTCGGCCGAGGCGCGGCGCTTGTGCCCGCAAGCCATTTGGACGCATGGGCATTTTGATCGCTATCGTGAGGTCAGCGCGCAGGTCATGGCGATTCTTGCCGAGGAGACGCCGCGCGTGGA
>CABQXG010000188.1 GCA_902468045.1 uncultured Collinsella sp. | reverse complement strand
TAGCCTTCTCGGATCGCTCGTCGAAGGGCAGGTCCTGGTTGACCAGGTACTGCGAACCGAGGTTCGAGGTCAGGATCAGGATGACGTTGCGGAAGTCCACGGTGCGGCCCTGACCGTCGGTCAGGCGGCCGTCATCGAGCACCTGCAGCAGCACGTTGAAGACATCCGGATGGGCCTTCTCCATCTCGTCGAGCAAGATTACGGAGTACGGGCGACGGCGCACGGCCTCGGTGAGCTGGCCGCCCTCGTCGTAGCCCACGTATCCCGGGGGCGCACCGATCAGACGCTGGACGCTGAACTTCTCCATGTACTCGGACATGTCGATACGCACGAGCGCGCGCTCGTCGTCGAACAGGCACTCGGCAAGCGCCTTGGCGAGCTCGGTCTTGCCCACGCCGGTGGGGCCCAGGAAGAAGAAGCTGCCGATGGGCTTGTCCGGATCGGAGAGGCCCGCACGGCTGCGACGCACGGCCGCGGCCACGGCGGAGACGGCCTCGTCCTGGCCGATGACGCGCTTATGCAGCTCACCCTCCAAGCCCTTCAGCTTGTCGAGCTCGCCCTGCATCATCTTGGACACGGGCACGCCGGTCCAGGCACTCACGACCTCGGCGATCTCATCGGAGGTCACCTGCTCGTTGAGGCCCTCGCCGTCCTGCTGCTTTTGCGCCTCGAGCGCGGCCTCGGAATCCTGAATCTGCTGCTGCAGGCCCGGAATCACGGAGTAGCGCAGCTCGGACGCACGACCCAAATCGCCGTTGCGCGTCGCACGCTCCTCCTCGCTCTTGGCCTCGTCAAGCTGGCTCTTAAGCTCCTGCACGTGGTCAATGGCGTTCTTCTGGTTGAGCCAGCCGGCCTTTTGCACGTTGAGTTTTTCCTGGACCTCGGCAATCTCCTGGCGCAGGGCCTCCAGACGCTCCTTGGAGGCGTCATCGGTCTCTTTCATGAGCGCCTGTTCCTCGATCTGCAGCTGAGTGAGCTGACGCGTGGTGGCGTCGATCTCGACCGGCATGCTGTCGAGCTCCATGCGTAGGCGGCTTGCCGCCTCATCGACCAGGTCGATGGCCTTGTCGGGCAGGAAGCGGTCGGCGATGTAGCGATCGGAGAGGTCGGCAGCTGCCACGAGCGCGCTATCGGTGATATGCACGCCGTGGAAGATCTCGTACTTCTCCTTCAGGCCACGCAGGATCGAAATGGTGTCCTCGACGGTAGGCTCGCTCACCATAACGGTCTGGAAACGACGGGCGAGCGCCGCGTCCTTCTCGATGTACTTGCGGTATTCGTCGAGCGTGGTCGCGCCGATCGCGTGCAGGTCGCCACGGGCGAGCGCCGGCTTCAGGATGTTGCCGGCATCCATGGAACCCTCGGTGGCACCCGCGCCCACGATGGTGTGGAGCTCATCGATGAACAGGATGACCTTGCCTTCGGACTTTTGGACTTCCTTGAGTACAGCCTTCAAGCGGTCCTCGAACTCGCCGCGGTACTTGGCGCCGGCGACCAGCGCGCTCATGTCGAGCTCGATGAGGTCGCGGTCGCGCAGGGTGCTCGGCACGTCGCCAGCCACGATACGCTGGGCGATGCCCTCGACGATAGCTGTCTTGCCTACGCCCGGCTCGCCGATGAGCACAGGGTTGTTCTTGGTGCGGCGGGACAGGACTTGGATGGTACGGCGAATCTCATCGGTACGGCCGATGACCGGGTCGAGCTTGCCGGCGCGGGCCAGATCGCAGATGTTGCGACCGTACTGCTCCAGTGCCTCAAACTGAGTCTTGTCCTCGGCAGACGTCACGCGGTCATCGCCACGCAGCTCCTCGTAGACTTGCTCGATGCGCTCCTTGGTGACGCCGGCGTCGCGCAGTACGCGGCCCGCCTCGCCCTTGTCCTCGGCAAGCGCCATCAGCAGATGCTCAGTCACCACAAAGCTGTCGCCCATCTTGGTGGCCTTCTTCTCGGCCTTTTCGATGACGCGGACGAGCTCGTTGGACAGGCCCATCTGCTGACCCTCGCCCGAGACCTTGGGCGCGTGGTCGATGGCATCCTGCGTGGAGCGTGCGAGCTGAGCCGGATCGGCACCGATGCGCTCGATAATCACGGAGATATTGCGCTCGCCGGCACCGAGCAGGGCAGACAGCAGGTGAATCGGCTCCACCGCGCCGGCCTGCGCATCGGCAGCCGTGCTCATGGCGGTCTGCAGCGCCTCGCGCGACGTCATTGCTAGCTTATCGATTCTCATGGAATCACCTCTCTTGGGGTGGCCGCCCTACGGGGCGGCTTCACGTTGTTCGAGAAGTATTGTTGCCAGCTTTGCGCGATCTTATACACAAATCTAAGTCTCTATATATAAGATTTTCTGAGTGATTGAAAGATAGGGGTAAAGATGTCGGCCCGCCACCGCACAGGTGCGCTACCGTCTCAATCTGTAACATCTATCGACCGTTTCTGGCTCCAGATGTTACAAATCGAGACGAATTGTTCAGCGGCACCCGTTTGTCTCAATCTGTAACATCTACTCGGCAAATAGAGCTCTATCTGTTACAAATCGAGACGAACAGAAGACGCCCGAATCGAAAATCTAAATCTGTAACACCAGGCCCACTTTTAGCGGCCAAGGTGTTACAGATTAAGACAAATCGAGCCGCCACAAAGGCGCCTGTCCCCTTTGTGGCGGTTTTCGACAAAAAGAAGCCGCCCCGATAACAGAGGCGGCATCAAGCAAGTCCATTTCTTAGCGTCCCTCAAGACCCAACGAGAACGCAGCGATGGAATCGAGAACCGACAATAGCCCGTTCGCACAGATAGAGGCAGAGATTCAAGGTCAAAGTCCGGCTTAAACGGCTTAGCTATCGCACGTCACATTGTTCTCGTCGTCCCCCTATCGTATTTATAGTGCTTATAGTGAAAATAGTGAGTTTAGTGAGAAGAGTATCGCTCAAAACTCGTGGACTCAATTATTGACCTCACGCCCAGAATGAGTGGGGCAAATACTTCTATTAGAGGTCAAATCGAAGCCCAATAGGGCCTTTTCGCCCCGTCATTTCGACCGATCGCTTTCTTTTGAATATTGTCGTAAGCTGGTATCACTTATCTTAATGAATGCATACTGTTTGCGAGGTACCCGCCGTGAAACGCTCCACCTATATCGGCCTGCTCGTCTTAGCGTTTGCAATTACCGCAGTCGGCGTGGGCATTATCTATCTCGCATTTCTCCCTGCCTCGGCAACGCAGGCGGCGGTTGAAACCGTAAGCTACCCCATCGAAATCCTCACCGATATCATCAAACCCGATTCAATCACCGTCGATTTCGACGGTACGCCCGCAGCGCTTGGGGTCAGTAACTATCCCCGAATCGAACTTGGAGCCACGCGCTATACCCAAGATGAGCAGCTTATCGGCAAGGCAACCAGTTTACTCAAAGGCAAGACGTTTAAGCGATGGTACGGCGCCGCAATATATCGAGCCAAGAATGGCCAAATGGTTGGCGGGTATTATTCGACCCTTGAGCTCGATGCGGCAAACGGGAGCAGATTGTGCAACGTCTCATACGACCCCGGCTACGTGGACAATGAAGGACCGGGGGCCTATATCTCGGATGGAGACGCAATCTACGCAATGGAGGGC
>CABQXG010000187.1 GCA_902468045.1 uncultured Collinsella sp. | reverse complement strand
GCGAGGACAACCTGGAGCAGATGCGCGCCAAGCGTGCCGCTCAGGAGCGCGATATCGCCCACATGCAGGTCTTCGTCGACAAGTTCCGCTACAAGCCCACCAAGGCCGCCCAGGCGCAGGAACGCATCCGCAAGATCGAGCAAATCAAAAAGGAACTCGTCATCCTGCCCGAGGGTCACAAGCACATCGACTTTAAGTTCCCCGATCCGCCGCGCTCCGGCGACATGGTCGTGGGCCTCGAAGGTGTATCCAAGTCCTACGGCAACAAGCACATTTACAGCGACATCGACCTCAAGCTCTACCGCGGCGAGCACGTGGCGCTCGTCGGCCCCAACGGCGCCGGCAAGTCCACGCTCATGAAGATCCTCGCCGGCCTGGAGCCTCCCACCACCGGCACCCGCGATCTGGGCACCAACGTGGGCGTGGCCTACTACGCCCAGCACGCGCTCGAGGGCATGACCGAGTCCAATACCGTACTGCAAGAAATCGACACCGTCACGCCCAAGTGGACCGTGCCGCAGCAGCGCAGCCTGCTGGGCGCCTTCCTATTTAGCGACAACGACGCAATTGAAAAGCAGGTCCGTGTCCTCTCCGGCGGCGAAAAGGCGCGTCTGGCCCTGGCAAAGATGCTCGTGGCCCCCGAGGCGCTCCTGTGCCTGGACGAGCCCACCAACCACTTGGACATCGACTCGGTGGACATGCTCGAGAACGCCCTGCAAAACTTCCCCGGTACCATCGTGCTAATCAGCCACGACGAGCACCTGGTGCGCGCCGTGGCCAACCGCGTGATCGACATCCGCGATGGCAAGGTCACGGTCTATGACGGCGACTACGACTATTACCTCTACAAGCGCGAGGACCTCGCGGCCCGCGCCGCCGCCGAGGCGGCAGGGGAGGACACACCGGCCACGACCAAGGCAGCCAAGCCGACCAGTTCCGCCCAGCCCAGCGTCGCCGCCCCCAAGCCTGCCGAGGGCAAAAAGACCAAGGAGCAAAAGCGCGCCGAGGCCCAGGCCCGCGCTGCGCTCAACAAAAAGCTCAAGGGCGTGCGCAACCAGCTCAAGAAGATCGAGACGGAGCTCGATAAAAAGCGCGCCCGCTATGACGAGCTTATGGAATTGATGGCAAGCGAAGAGCTTTATGCCGATCAGGACAAGTTCAATGCCGCGCTGGGGGAATATAACGGCCTTAAGCAAGAGCTTCCCAAGCTCGAGGATGAATGGCTGGAGCTTTCCACCCAGATCGAAGAGGAGACCGCGCGTGAACTCTCGTAAGGCCGCTGCCGTGGCGATGAGCATCATCGCCATCGCGTGCCGCATCTGCGGCATCTTTATGAGCGCGATGACCGTGCTGCTGTGCTTTAGCGGCCTCACCGCCAAGCTGCAGATCGTGGGCTTTGTCGTTGAGCTTTCGCGTGCGTTGCCGAGCGCCATCGCCGGCTACGGCGTCATCACATCGCCCTTTGGCGGCGTGTTCCGCCTGGATTACGCCATCGTCGCGGTAATCCTCTTTGTGGCCGACTACCTGCTCACGCGCGCCTCGCGCCGCGTCCGCTAGGGGATCGATATGTCCAGCAGCTACCTCATGAACCTGCTCGCTAGCGCCGTCGCCGTCATCGTGGGCATCGTTATCCACGAGAGCGCACACGCCGCGGCGGCCTGGGCGCTCGGCGACAAGACGGCCCGCTCGCGCGGCCGCGTCTCACTCAACCCGCTCAACCATATCGACCCGTTTGGCACCATCATCCTGCCGCTGCTGATGCTTGCCGCCGGCGGTCCCGTATTCGCCTTCGCAAAGCCCGTGCCCGTCTACCTCAACAACCTCAAGCACCCCAAGCGCGACGAGGTCCTGGTGAGCGTGGCCGGCCCCGCGTCGAACATCGCCCTCGCGTGCCTCGCGGCCGCCCTTATGCACGCAACGTACGGCAACCTCTACACCAGCATGTCCTTTGCCGTGGCATCACAGATCATGAACTTCGGCGCCACGTTCATCGTGGTCAACCTGTCGCTTGCGTTCTTCAACCTCATCCCGATTCCGCCGCTCGATGGCTCGTCGATCATCGTGCCGTTCCTCAATGGCAAGGCGCTCAACAACTATTACCGTCTACAACAATACGCCATGCCGATCCTTATCATCGTGCTGTACCTGCTGCCCATGTGGACCGGCATCGACGTGATCGGGCGCTATTTCGACGTTACCGTGTATCCGCTGGCCGAGTGGCTGCTCAACTTCGCAATCGCCGGCATCTAAGGTAAACTTACAGGTCGACCGTGCAAAACGGTCGCAATTTTCACCCAAACCGCGCCGCGAAGGCGCCGTCAAAGGAGGTCGAAGATGTCGTATCGCGTGTCGACGCAGGTCTACAGCGGACCGTTCGACCTGCTGCTGCAGCTGGTAACCCGCCAAAAAGTAGATATCGGCGCCATCTCGATCAGCGAGGTGGCCGAGCAGTACCTTGCCGAGGCCGAGCGCATCGAGGCGCTGGACCTGGACGTGGCGAGCGACTTTTTGCTGGTCGCGGCAACCCTTTTGGACATCAAGGCCGCCTCTCTGGTGCCGCAGGAGGCCCCGCGCAAAGTCGATGACGACGATGACGAGTTCGACGAAGACCTCGAGGAGCTCAGCACGCTCGACGGCGACGCCTTGCGTGAGGTCCTGATCCAGCGCCTGATTGCATACAAGCAGTTTAAGGGCGCGGCGGCGGCCCTCGGTGCCCGCATGCAGGCCGAAAGCCGCATGCACCCGCGTGTGGCCGGTCCCGACCCGGAGTTTTTGGGCCTAATGCCCGACTATCTGGCCGGCATCACCCTGCGCGGCCTCGCCGTCATCTGTGCCGACCTGGACGGCAAGCGCCAGACCTTCCTGCTGGAGGCCGAGCACGTGGCGCCGCATCGCGTGCCGCTCGACCTGACGGTGGCCTCGGTCGACCGCTTTACCATGGCGCACCAAACCTGCACCTTCCGCGAGCTACTGGACGGCGATGCCACCACCGAGCAGCTCGTCGTCACCTTCCTAGCTATGCTTGAGCTCGCCAAGCGCGGCTCGCTCACGCTGAGCCAGGACGAGATCTTTGGAACCATCCGCATCAACCGCGTCGAGGGCGCCGAGGCCTATGTGCCCGGCGAGGGCCCCGAGCTCACCGAATAGGAGCCGCAACCATGTCAACCCTTTCCACGCTGGAGGCAAACAGCCTCAAAGGCGCCCTCGAGGCGCTGCTGCTGGTGTCGAGCGACCCGGTGAGTGCGCCCGCGCTGGCCGGCGCACTGGATATCGCCCCCGGCGAGTGCGCGTCGCTGCTCGCCGAGCTCAAGGTTGAGTACGAGGAGGCCAACCGCGGCTTTCAGCTGCGCGAGGTCGCCGGCGGCTGGCGCCTGTTCACGCACCCCGCTTACCACGACGTGGTCGAGGCCTATGTGTTGAGCTGGGACACGCAAAAGCTGTCCCAGGCGGCGCTCGAAACCCTGGCCGTTATCGCATACCACCAGCCCGTAACGCGCGAGGTGGTCAAGGGCATCCGCGGCGTCAACTCAGACGGCGTCATCGCGTCGCTCGTGGACAAGGGTCTGGTGCGCGAGCTCGGCCGCGACCCCCAGCGCGGTCAGGCCATCATCTATGGCACGACCAACGCCTTCTTGGAAAAATT
>CABQXG010000186.1 GCA_902468045.1 uncultured Collinsella sp. | reverse complement strand
GGTTAACATATCTATCGCGAAGCCCGGCGCATCCACGGCTACCAGCTCAGCAGCTCGTAACCGTCCTCGGTCACCACGAGCTGCACCTCGCACTGAGCCGAATCGCTACCGTCCTTGGTGCGCACGCACCAGCCGTCGCCCTTGCTAATCTTGATGTCGGGCGCTCCGGCGTTGACCATGGGCTCGATGGTAAAGACCATGCCCGGAGCCATGATGGTGTCCACATCGGGCGCCTCGGTGGTAAAGCCCACAAATGGGTCCTCGTGGAACTCTTTGCCAATGCCGTGCCCGCCGTACTCGCGCACCACGCTAAAGCCGGCGTCCTCGACCGTCTTTTGCACGGCCTCGGCCATCACGGACAGCGGCAGCCACGGCTTGACGGCGGCCAGACCCGCCTCCACGCTGGCACGGGTGACCTCGACCAGGTGCTGGCGCTCGGCAGAGACCTCGCCGATGCAGAACATGCGGCTCGAGTCGCTAAAGTAGCCGTCAAGAATCGTGGAGCAGTCGACGTTGATGATGTCGCCCTCGTGCAGCACGTCCGTGTCGCAGGGGATACCGTGGCAGACCACATCGTTGATCGAGGTGCACACACTCTTGGGATAGCCCTCGTAGTTGAGGTCGGCCGGCGTGCCACCGTGCTCGACGGTGTAGTCGTAGATCATCTGGTCGATCTGGTTGGTGGTCATGCCCGCGGAGATATGCTCGCCCACATAATCGAGCACGCCCACGTTGATGGCTGCCGAGCGCTTGATGCCCTCGATATCGGCGGGCGTCTTGTAGAGCGTGCGGGGCAGAACCTCCCAGCCCTCTTCCCACAAGCGCTCGAGGCGCTCGTCGAAGGCGCTATGGCATTTCTTATATTTTTTGCCGCTGCCGCACCAGCAAGCGTCGTTGCGACCGGGCACGGGTCCGTTGTCAAACATGGCTAACTTCCTTTCATCCGCAGCTAGTATAGCCCACCCACGCGTCCATTAAAGTTGCGGTGATATAGTTCCGATTTAAGCGGTTTAACAGCATAAATAGGAACTATATCACCGCAACTGATGGAGCGGGATGGCTGACACTGGCTGCTGCGTGGTTTTGCTAGTAGCTCACTTGGCAGGGAATGCCGAGGGCGCGCACACGTGCAGCGATCGTGTCGAGCGCCTCGGGCGCTGCTTTGGCAAGGCCGGCGACCGGTGTCTCGCGCGCTACCGTGTAGATGGTTGCTTCTTGTGGGCGAATGCGCTCGAGCGCCACGAGCCAGGGGGCAACGTACTCCTCGCCGGTGTTGTCGATGGGCTTGCCCTGATACTCACCGGTCAAAAAGATCGTCTGGATAATGACATGACCGTTAAAGCTCGCGAACGTCTCGATCTGGTGCTCGACGTCGTAGGGGCCAACGGGCTGGTCGAGCAGCTGGATAAACGCCGGGTCGACGGTATCGAGCTTGAGGATGTTGTCGTCGACCATCATGAGCGCGTCGTGCACCTGGGGGCGGTCGGCGCGCGTACCGTTGGAGAGCACGGCGATCTTGGAGTTTGGGGCAAGCTCGTCGCGCAACGCGACGGCGCCGGCGATGGCCTGCGGAAACTCCGGTGCGGCAGTGGGCTCGCCGTTGCCTGCGAAGGTGATCACATCGGGGAGCTCGCCCTCGGCTGCCATCTCGCGCAGCTTTACCTCGAGCGCGTCGAGTACCACGGCAGCTGTGTTGTACGGCTCATGACAGGGGCGCTCGGCGTTGAGGCCGTTTTCGCAGTAAATGCAGTCGAACGTGCAGATTTTGCCGCTGGCCGGCATCATGTTGACGCCGAGCGAGAGACCAAGGCGACGGCTGCGAACGGGCCCAAAGATGGGGCTGGCATTCAAAAACGTAGACATAGGCATATGCTCCTCAAGACAATTGTGCCTAAGCATAGCATCGGCTCCAAAACAAGGTGCGGGCTCTTGCTTTACAAGTTTCGTTTTTTCACGTCGCTCATTATGCTGCGCCATGAAAAGCCTCGGCTCGGGTACAGTTAATTTGTTAACAAGGCATAAGGCAATGCGGGTCCATCCAACCGTACTGACGTGCAACTGGATGGGCGTTGATGATGGGGGCACAACATGGATTTTACGGTCGAGAATGCGGGCACCACGATTGCCTGTCGCGAATATGCCGGCCCGGATGTGTTGCCTGATACTCCTGCCTTGGTGTGCGTGCACGGCGCTTGTGTCGACGGCACATTTTTCGATGGCATCGCTTGTGAGCTCAGTCGCAACTACCGCGTAATTGCCTACGACCGCCGCGGCTGCGGCGGCAGCAGCGAAGCGGCAGACGGCAGCTATGATCTTTCCACTCAGGCCGCCGATCTGCAGGCCGTGATCGAACACGTTGGCGCTCCGACAAATGTGCTTGCGCACAGCGCCGGTACGTTGGTGGCGCTGGAGCTTCTTCGCACCGAACCCCATCTCATCGCCCGTGCGATTCTGCATGAGCCGGCTGTGTCGGCCGAAGGCGTCGGTATGGGCGCAGCTCCGGTTTTGCTCGATATGATTGCGGCTGGAAAGGTTTCAAGGGCGCTCCGGCTTTTCTTGGGAGCCCTCGGCGACTTGGATCCCGAGGCTCCTGGGACGACCGAAGCGGAAGCCAAACATGCCCTGCGCAATGGTCGTTGCTTCATGGCCAATGAATACGGAACAAATATGACTTACGTTCCCAATTGGGATAGTGTCCGCGCATCGAAGTCCGTTGCTGCTGTGCTTCTCGGCGAGCTCTCGGTCGGTACGCCCCGCGAGGCTGGCACGCGAGCGGCTGCCGAATATCTCGATTGCCCCCTCGTGACGATCCCGGGCGCGCATAACGGTCTGCGCGATCGCCCCGTTACGGCGGCAAACGCCGTTCGCGATGTCTTGGAGCGTTAGCGCGCTCGATGACCTGCGGGGAGAGGGGCTGTTAGCGTTTCGTCATTGTTAACGAATGCGCCCATAACCGCGCACCCGCGGCTCCATTACCGCCGCTTGCCAGGTCATAAAAATGTAACGATAATCGCGCGTTTGCCTTCAGCTGTTAGATGTTACCCTTGTACCAATTGATATGCACCGTTGCCGTGCGTAACGATAGAAGGGGCCCCATATGCTCAATAATCACGAGGTCAATCTAACCGACGAGGAGGCTGCCGCTGAGGTCGCCCGCGTCGCGAAGACCTACCCCGTGGTGCGTTTGCTGTCGGCCGATCAGATTAAGAGCGAGCCTAACTGCCTGCTCGCCGGCGATCGCTGCCCTTGTCTGCGTCAGTCGAGTCTTGAGGCTTTGGCAGACTCCGATGAGGTGTCGGAGCAACTGCTCAACGATGGTGTTGAGCACCGCGCTCGCCTACGCCCTCTAAAGGTCGAGGGCGAGCCTCACGTCCTGCTGATGGTGCGTCCGATCGATGAGCAAGAGGCTGCAGAAGAGGACCTCGTCTACACCGACGTGCTGACGAGTGTGCGCAATCGCCGATATTACGAGGAAAAGCTCCGTAGCGCCCGCATGAATGCCGGCGTTGCGGTGATCGACCTTGATGATTTTAGGGTCTTCAACGATACGTGTGGCCGTCATGCCGGCGACCTTGCGCTCGGTGCCGTGGCGACGGCCATACGCAGCGGAATTCGTTCGACTGACGAGCTTGTACGCTATGGCTGCGACAAATT
>CABQXG010000185.1 GCA_902468045.1 uncultured Collinsella sp. | reverse complement strand
CATCGCGCAGGACGGGCTTTTTGGCCAGCACGCCCTCAAACGAAAATTCAACGGTCGTGGCCTCCGGCGCATCGTCCGCACGCGTCCATGTCGTCGAGCGGCGGCGCTCGGCAACTAGGCGGTCAAGATCGACATCGGCGACGGCCATATCGCAGGAAAGCAATTTGGTGGCGGCGAGCTTGGAGCCGTTTTCGTAGACGAGGTTCTCACCCGCAAAGACCATGTCGGTCGTGGACTCGCCCTCGCTCGCGTCCGCGTAGGCATAGGCGCAGTACAGGCGCGCGCTCTGATTGGAGATGAGGCTGCGGCGGTAATCTGCCTTACCGATAATCTCGTCCGAGGCCGACGGGTTGAGGATCACCGTCGCACCGGCAAGCGCCATCTCGGTCGAAGGGGGCGCCGGCACCCACAGATCCTCGCAGACCTCAACGCCCAGCACCATATCCTCGGCACCTTCATCACAACAGCGGTAGACAAGCCCCGAACCCAACGGAACCGGACCCTGACCGGCAAACTCGACCCACACAGGATCTGCGGGCGCCGAAGCAAACCAGCGGCGCTCGTAGAACTCGCCATAGTTGGGCAGATACTTCTTGGCCGTGAGGCCCAAAAGCTCGCCCGCGCAGCACACGGCGGCGCAGTTGTAGATATTCTCGGCAACCGCAACGGGAAGACCGATGGTAAAGACAATCGACAGCTCACGAGTCTCATCGAGGATATGCACCAGAGCAGCCTCGCAGGCATGCAGCAGCGTGCGGTTATGGAACAGGTCGGCCGCGGTATAGCCGCACAAGTTGAGCTCGGGCAGCACCAGCGCGCGAACGCCGCGCTCGGCAGCCTCGCGAACAGCTGCCAGCGCAACCTCGGCATTGCCCTCGACATCGGCCACGCGAATCCGCGGCGAAGCCGCCGCCACACGCAAAAAGCCATCAGACTGAGAAAGGTGAAGATTCATAAGAGTGCTCCCGTGCGTAGACGCCATTCAACACAATTAGCAAGCCCTATTGTAGTTCAACCGCCGGGCGCAACCGCATCCCACCAACTTGGTGAGCTATTGATGAGTTGATGGTATCTGTTAAATGTCACGTACGATTCACATCTGGTGGGTACCCTGATGGCTACACGAAACGAAGCAGATTTACACCGGGAGGACCCCGTATGACAACCAAGTACACCGACGCACCGCGCACGCGCGTCATGACGCCGGCATCGCTCAACAACGGCGTGCACGAGAACCATTCCATCGGACAGACCATGGCCATCGCGCCCAAAAAGGGCCTGTTTGACGACATTTCCATTCCCCAGATCATCGCCGGCGCCGCAGCTGCCGCCACGAGCGTCGCGCTTGCCTCCAAGATCGGTATCGCCGGTTCAGTAATTGGTGCCGCCGTGAGCTCGGTCATCACCGTTGTGTCCTCGCAGGTCTACCGCCACTTTATCTCTGCCAGCGCCGAAGCCCTCAAAGGTACGCACACCGCCGTCGACTACCCCGCCGGCGCCTACGAGCCTGTTGAGTTTAATGCCGAGGAGCACCTGGGGGGCGCCGCGACTACGCAGGAGATGCGCCAGATTGCGGGGCGCGCGACCACGGCCCGCGTCGCCCCTAACAGCCTGCGCGCCAAGGCCGCGGCAGAGCGCAGCCAGACGCAAAAGAAGGTCATCATCTTCTCGATCGCCATCGCCATCGTCGCGGTCATCGCCTGCACCGGCGCCATCCTTATCACCACCGCCGGTGAGGGTCTGGGCGAACGCCCCGAGCCGATTCTGTCGTCGCATACGACCGAGCACGACGCGGATAGCTCAGGTCAATCGCAAAGCCAGCAGGACGACCCGCAGGGCACCTCCGCATCCACTGACTCATCATCGAACACCCCCGATCAGTCGCAGGACACCGATTCAGCGACACGCAATCCGGCACGACCGACTCAAGCCAAACGACCGACGGCTCTCAACCGAGCACGGGCGACCAGACGAGCGGCAACACATCGGGCACGGGATCTACCGACAACAGCAGCACTAACAGCTCGGGCGGAACCGCGTCCGGCACGGCATCTGACAGCTCGAGCCAAGGCACGACGTCGGGCAACTAAGCGCGTTTGCCTCTCATAGATAACCGACCTGCATAACGGGCGCGAACCGGCAACGGTCGCGCCCGTTTGCCTTGGGCGACGAGATGGCAAGCCCCGTGCGATGGTAAGATGCTTTGGTGTGTAAAGAGGAGATTTGCCATGAGCAAGACAATAGTTAGGCCCACGCTTTCGCTGGGCAACCACATCTATCTGTATCGCCTGCTGCGCGATGCAATCGGATGCGGCAAGCAAACGTTTATGACGCAGGTCGAGGAGGCACTCGCCGCTGGTGACATGGCCGCTTATGACCTGGGCTTCGAGTCCACGCGCGAGCTGCTCGAGGAGCTCGACGACTGCATTAAGCTGACCGTCTTTAAGGGCGGTCGCCTGTATGCCACTGTCATCGCCAACGAGGCCTGGGATGCCGCCCTTGCCAAGGGCGAGGACAAGCCCAAGGCAGCCAAGGGAGCCAAGCAGTCCTACAAAAAGAAAAAACGCGGCGAGAAGGACCTCAAGGCCGTGCGTCCCAAGCACGTTAAGCGTCCCGAGCCCGAGCCCGTGGCCGAAGTCGCTCCGGAGCCCGAGCCCGAGCCCGAGATCGAAGCCGCTATTGAGGTAACAGCAGAAGCCGAAACCGAAATCACTGCCACGACCGATCCCAAAGTCATATCCGAGCAGGAAGCCACTGCGGAGCTCAACGAAGCTCCCAAGTCGACAACCGAAGAAGCCGCTGACCAGCCCGAAACGCCTGCATTCCAAAACAGCGATGTCTTTGGCGACGAGGCCGAGGACGATCAGCCCGACGAGCCCGACGATCAAGACGCTACCGAGTCGACGCCGGAGCCCGAGACGCCGCAGCCCGCCATCTCGCTCACGGTCGTCTATGACCCCGAGAACGCCAACGCCGGCATCACCACCATGGCATCCACTCCGGTCGAGGCAAAGTCGAGCGTCGAGAACGAGAACGCGACGCAGGTTGAGGTTGAAACTACAGCTGCAGACGCGCCCGTCACCGTGAAGCCCGCAGATTCCACGTTCAAGCCGAAAACGACGCCGGAGCCCGCACCCGTCATCGAATCCGTGCCCACCGCTGCTTGCGACCAAATTCCCGCACCGGCACCGGCTTCGGCACCCGCGGCGGCCCCAACCCCCGCACCTGCAGCACCGACCATCCCTGAGGATTTCCCCATCGATTTCGCAACCGAGGTCTTCTGCCCCGGCCCGCTTCTGCACCAGCTATCGACCTATCTCCCCTACGGCGCCGACACCCTCGGCATTGTCGGCGAGTACTACTGGATCGCCCGCGAGCGCGGTACCATCGAGGCCACGCGAAACCGCGCAAGCTTCCCCCTGCACTACACGCAGGCCGGCAAGCGCCACGAAGTCACCGTGCGCATCCGCCGCAACACCACCGGCGGTCTCGGAGCCGCCTGGACCATCGACAAGGTCGAAGAACCCGAGCAGTAACGACAAACGGCTCAAATCCAAATCAGGATTTGAGCCGTTTTTATTTGTTGATGTTCCGTGACCAACAGACACTATGACCCAATCCGAGGGCACTAAAAAGATAGGAGCCCCCGCTCGTG
>CABQXG010000184.1 GCA_902468045.1 uncultured Collinsella sp. | reverse complement strand
GATTCTTGAGGAATGGCGACGCATTACCAAGGAGCTCGGGGTTGCCATTGTGGTGTTGGACATGCCATTGCTTGACACGCGCGTCAGGGCCAGCGGCGCGCCGGATGTGACCAACACCCTGATTGCCGATATTGTGCTGCAACTGCTGAGCTACGTGGCGCAGGTGGAGCGCGAGAATATCCATCGGCGCCAGGCGGAGGGGATTGCAGCGGCGCGGGCGCGAGGGGTCCGTTTCGGTCGACCTCGCAAGCCGTGCCCTCCTCAGTTTGAGCTGGTGCGCGATAGCTATGAGGCAGGCGATATTACCCGCAGCCAGGCAGCAAAGTGCCTGGGCGTGTGCGTGGGGACGTTCGATCGCTGGATGCGCGAGGCGGGGTAGGGGTTTGCGTCGCTTTGTCGCTTCCTGTTGCGATTCAAATTTTGATACGGTGACGATGCCATTTGGGGCTACACTCGCTGATATTCAAAAAAAGGAGGTTGGCCCTTGGCTCGCGTAAAACAAATAATCGGATGGACCGCGATCGTTCTGTTCGCTGCAACGCTGGCGGGCATCTGGGTGCTGACGGAGCAAAACGCGGTGCAGACGTCGTTGCTGAGCGAGTCCACCGCGCGTGTGGTGGAGGGTCAGGCTACGGGCGTTCAGGCTGCCGATGCCACGGGTGAAGCCCAGACGGAGAACGGAATGACCGGGGGCGCCGATTCAGCTGCCTCGAATGTCCGGTCTGGCCGACTTGCTTCCATTCGCATGTGGGTGGGCACAAACGTCCGTCGCGTTGCCCATACCGTAGAGTTTTTCTTCGTCGGATTGTTCGCCTCCGTGGTCGTGGTTTGCTTTTCCAGGCGTCCGTGGAGCGTATGCTCCCGTTGCGTGCCCGTATTGCTCTTTTGCGCCGCCTGCTCCGTTGGCGATCAGGTGCATAAGATCTTTGTTCCCGGAAGGCATTTCGACGTTATCGATTTAGGATTCGACGCTGCGGGCTATGTCACCGCCATGCTGTTGGTATTGCTGGCGGCGGCGTTGGTGCGCCATGCGACTCGGCCGATCGGCGCCCATGCGAGGCGCTAGCCGGTAACAAACCCGTTTCTGATAATGCGACCTTGTTGAATTATTTTGTGTCGCGCGTATTTCCGAGCGGTCGGATTTGAGGGGCGAGCGGTAGAACGCTCGCCCTTTGTGCGCCACGATGCGGCACAATGTACCGCAAAAGCTGTTTGTATCCGGTACGAATCGTTCGTTGGTCTTTAATTCTTCTCAACGGAGGTGTTTGAGATGGCAAACGGATTGCTTTTGCGGCTTCGCGAGCGTGAGCTCAGCGCGAGCCCGGCGGAACGCAATGTCATCGCATATGTAAGCGCTCATCCGCACGAGGTGGTCGGGCTGTCCGTCCGCGGTCTTGCCGATGTCACGTTCTCCTCGCCCTCGAGCATTTTGCGCTTTTGCAAGCGTTTGGGTTTTGCAGGCTACAAGGAGTTCCAGCGCGAACTGATTGCCGAGCTGGCGCTCTTAGGTGACAAGAAAGACGTAGCCCTCGAGGACATCTCCATGGATGACAGCGTCGAACGCATCGTGGGGAAGGTGATGAAAAGCAACGTGCGCACGATCGAGGCGACGGCGCGAACGCTCGATTACACCGTCTTGGAGCGATGCGCGGCCCGTCTTAAGCGGGCACGCGTGGTCAATCTGTTCGGTATTGGTGCCTCTCGTTTGGTCGCGCACGATCTGGCACAAAAGCTCATGCGTGTCGACAAAGAGTGCCATTTGTACGACGACTGGCATGATCAGCTCTTATGTGCCAAGAACATGCATGAGGGCGATATGGCAATCGCCTTTAGCTACTCGGGCTTGACGCAAGAGGTGCTGGACTGCACCGCCGAGGCTCAACGTCACAACTGTCCCGTTGTGGCCGTTACCAAAGTAGATGGATCATCCAAGCTTGCCACCATGGCCGATGCCGTGCTCGGCGTTGCTGCGAGTGAACCCTTGGTCCGCAGCGGTGCCATGGCTTCGCGTATGGCCCAGCTTATGGTTGTCGATGCCCTGTACGCTGCTTACGTTGCCAGCGACTACGAACGGGCGACGCATGTCATTAAGCAAAACTACATCGAGAAACAGGAAAGATGAGGTGAATGAAATGCTCGATTTAACAAAATTCACGACCGAACAGCGTAATCAAAGGTCAATGGACCTCGATACGATGACATCGCTGCAAATCGTCACGACGATGAACGATGAGGATCTTCGTGCCGTCCAGTCGGTCACGAAAGTGTTGCCCCAGGTTGCCACAGCAATCGACTGGGCTGCTGAGGCACTCGAGCGCGGCGGGCGCGTCTTTTACATGGGCGCAGGCACCAGCGGTCGTCTGGGCGTACTCGACGCTTCGGAGTGTCCGCCCACGTTTGGCGTGTCACCCGATCTGATTGTCGGGCTCATTGCCGGAGGCGAGACGGCGTTTATCAAGGCTGTCGAAGGTGCCGAAGACAGCGATGAGCTTGGCGCGAACGACCTGCGAGAGCGTGGACTCTCGGACAAGGATCTTGTCGTTGGCCTGGCGGCAAGCGGCCGTACTCCTTATGTGGTGGGCGGCCTTGCGTACGCCAAGGCAACTGGGTGCAAGACCATTGCAATTGCCTGCAACCAAGGGTCGAAGATCGGGGAGAGCGCAGATCTTGCCATTGAGCCCGTGCCCGGTCCCGAGGTGCTGACCGGCTCAACGAGGCTCAAGGCGGGAACGGTTCAAAAGCTCATTCTCAACATGATTTCGACCGGTGCCATGGTCAAGATCGGCAAGGTATACCAAAACCTGATGGTCGATGTGCAGCAGACGAACGAGAAGTTGGTGGTGCGCGGCCAGAACATCGTGATGGAGGCGACCGGCTGCACGCGCGAGCGCGCCGTTCAGGCGCTTGCAGATGCCGGCGGCCACGTAAAAACCGCTATTGTCTCGGTACTGTTGGACTGCGATGCCGAGCAGGCTACGGTAGCTCTTGAGCGGGCGCGAGGCCATGTCCGTGCTGCGGTGAGTGGCCATGAGAAGAGCAATGCCGACGCCCAATAGGTGCGCGGCGTGAGCTGATATGACATCCAGACGAGATACCCAATACAAGGAGGAGTTATGACGAACAAAGAGCTGGCTCAAAAGCTGCTGGACCTTTTGGGCGGTAAAGACAACGTGCTGGCAAACGCGGCGTGCATGACGCGCCTGCGCGTGACCGTCAAAGACGCGGGCAACGTCGACACGGAGGGCATTAAGGCACTCGACGGCGTGATGGGCCTGGTCGAGGACGACACGATGCAGATCGTGCTGGGTCCGGGCAAGGTGAATAAGGTGCTCGAGGAGTTCTCCAAGCTCACTGGCCTTGCGAAAGGCGTTGCCGACGAGAGCGTGGTTGACGCTGCGGCCACAAACAAGGCCGCGCAGAAGGCCAAGTACGAGTCTAAGCCGGTTCAGGCCTTCCTCAAGAAGATTTCCAATGTCTTCGTCGCCCTGCTTCCCGGCATCATTGCGGCTGGCCTCATCAACGGTATCTGCCACGTCATTAACGTCTCGACGGCAGGCGCGCTTGCAGGCGAGTGGTGGTACCAGGGCATTCGTTCCATGGGCTGGGCCCTGTTTGCCTATCTGCCCATCTTGGTGGGCTATAACGCGGCACGTGAGTTTGGT
>CABQXG010000183.1 GCA_902468045.1 uncultured Collinsella sp. | reverse complement strand
CATCGCCAAGCACTACATGGCCGGCATCCTGGCGCACGCGCGCGAGATCAGCGCCATCACCAACCCCACGGTCAACTCGTACAAGCGCATCACCACGGGTGGCGACTCCGTGCCGCAGTACGCCACGTGGGGCCTGCGCAACCGCGCGAGTATGGTCCGCATCCCGGTCTACAAGCCCGGCAAGCAGCTGTCCACGCGCATCGAGCTGCGCAGTCCCGATCCCATGGCCAACCCGTACCTGGTCAACGCCGTCACGCTGGCGGCTGGTCTGGACGGCATCGAGCGCAAGTTGGAGCTCCCGCCCGAGGCCACGGCCGAGACGCTCAAGCTTACCGACCGTCAGATGGTCGAGGCCGGCTACACGCCGCTGCCGCGTTCGCTTAAAGAGGCGCTCGACGTGTTTGAGGACTCGCAGTTTATGAAGGATGCCCTCGGCGAGCACATCCACAGCTTCTTCCTCAAAAAGAAGCGTGACGAGTGGCATAAGTTTGAGTCTACGATCACCGAGTGGGAGATCAAGCACTACCTGGCGAACTCCTAATCGCGCTGGCTTGTTCCAGTACGATTGAGCTCATTTCTTTGGAGGCCGATATGTCCGAAAAGAGTGCCCTGTTCATGGCGCGCACGACGCGCTTCCACGAGTTTGCCCGCAGCTTGACGACCACCCTGGGTGTCGAGGTGAGCCTGGCAACCCCCGATTCGCCGACTGCGGCGCACGACTTTGACCTGCTGATCCTCGATTCCGACGGCATTCGCAGCGACCGCATCGATCAGATTGCCAAGTGGCTTGACGACCGCGGCGGCGTCCCCATGCTGGTGATCGTCGACGACGAGGCGCTCGGCACCCTGCGTCTGCCCAACCACGCGCATGCCGACTTTGTATGCCCCACGGCGACACCCAACGAGCTTAAGGCTCGTGCGCAGCGCCTGATGGGCGAGGAGGAGACCGTTACAGCCGACGATGTGCTCAACATCGATAACCTCGAGATCAACCTGGCTACCTACCAGGTGACGCTCGATGATGAGCCCATCGACCTGACGCTGATGGAGTACTCGCTGCTGAGCTTTTTGGCGACGCACCCCAACCGTGCCTACAGCCGCGAAGTGCTGCTGCACCGCGTGTGGGGCTTTGAGTACTGCGGCGGCACGCGCACCGTCGACGTGCACATCCGACGCATCCGCTCCAAGGTGGGCCCGCAGATCGCGGCACACATCACCACCGTCCGCGGCGTGGGCTATCTGTTTAAGGACTAGATTTCCACCACAAAGGGGACAGGCACCTTTGTGGTGGTTTTGCCGCATGTGCGGGTTCCTTTCGGGTTTGCAGAAGAACTTAAGCCTTCCTAAAAGATTGCGTTCTCATACACGTGCACCCGCATATTGGGGTACAACTCAACGTGAACAATGATGGCCCGCCACGTGTTTGGCGGGCCTTTGGTTATTTGACGAAAGGATCGCAGCTATGAGCGAGAACGATTCCCAGCGTCCCCAGGATGCGGACCACGCCGGCGAGACGCAGCAGCAGCCGCGCGTGCAGGTGGAGTCGACGCCTGCCGACAGCAACATTCCCTACGTGCAGGCCTACGACACGCAGACCGGCAAGCCGCTGGGCAGCCAGCAGGTTGTAAACAAGCACACAGTGGTCAAGACTAAGACCAAAAAGCTGCCGATCTTTATTACAGCACTCGCCGGCTGTGCCTGCGGCGCCCTGCTGGTCATTGCGCTCATTATGAGCGGCACGCTCAACATTGGCGGCGGAAAGAATGCCGTGACGGCGGGTGCTTCGGGTTCCTCGACGCAAAAGATTACGATTGATTCCGAGGACACCACGCTGGCCGAGGCCGTTTCTGCCAAGGCCCTGCCCTCCGTGGTTTCCATTACCGCCACTTCGAGCGGCGGCCAGAATGGCTCGCTTTCGCAGTCTGCCGACGAGTCGGACGGCTCGGGCAGCGTCGGCTCGGGCGTGGTGCTCGATACCGAGGGCCACATCCTCACCAACAACCACGTGGTCGATGGCTATGACCAGTACGTGGTGACCATGGATGACGGTACCACCTACGAGGCCGAGTTCGTGGGCAACGACGCCTCGAGCGACCTGGCCGTCATCAAGCTCAAGGACGCCGACGCCTCCAAGCTCACACCGATCGAGATCGGTGACTCCTCCAAACTCAACGTGGGCGAGTGGGTTATGGCCATCGGTTCGCCGTTCGGCAACGAGCAGTCTGTCTCCACGGGCATTGTGTCGGCGCTTTATCGTTCCACGGCCATGAGCTCTACCAGCGGTAACACCATCTATGCCAACATGATTCAGACCGATGCTGCCATCAACCCGGGCAACTCCGGTGGCGCGCTCGTTAACGACAACGGCGAGCTGGTGGGCATCAACTCGCTCATCGAGAGCTACTCGGGCTCTAGCTCGGGCGTGGGCTTTGCTATTCCCGTTAACTACGCCAAGAACATTGCCGACCAGATCATCGGCGGCAAGACGCCGGTGCACCCGTACCTGGGAGCCACGCTTTCGAGCGTCAACGCGCTCAACGCTCGCACTAACAAGCTCAGCACCGATAGCGGCGCGTACGTGGCGAGCGTCGTTGAGGACGGTCCTGCCGCAAAGGCCGGCATCCAAGAGGGCGATGTCATTACCAAGCTGGGCGACGACGAGATCACGAGCGCCGATGGCCTGATCATCGCGCTGCGCAGCCACGAGGTGGGCGAGAAGGTCGAGATCACGCTCATGCGCGGCAAGGACGAGAAGAAGGTCACCGTCGAGCTTGGCTCCGACGAGGAGCTGCAGAACCAGCAGCAGGACGACAGCGCGACTGACACCGGCAACGGCGGTATTACCGACGAGCAGTTGCGCCAGTATCTGGAGGAGCTGCTGGGCCAGCAGGGCCAGGGCTACGGTCAGGGTTTCTAACGAGCCGTATCGCACATACCGATGCCAGAGGGGCTGTCCCATCAATGTGGGACAGCCCCTCTTTTCTTATTGATCCGTTGGGGACGGAGAAAAACGGATCACTTGGGGCTGATAAGAGGCCTGGTTCGTAATGGTCTGGACAGTTGGTTCAGATACGTATAAATCTGGGGCAGCTTGGGATGCGTTTTGAGCAATTTTTGATTGGGATGGGGCTCGAATGGGTGTTTGGAAGGGAGAGTGGGACGTTTACATGGTCTCGAGGAGCCCAAATTAGTTGAAACAGGGGTGTTCGTGCTTGATTCGGCTCTAGGATTTATACGTATCTGAACTAACTGTCCACTCCAGTCTGGTGGCTGCCGATTCGGTGCGGTTCGAAAGGGTTATTCGGCCCTATCGTGACCGGTGGTACTCTAGTATCCGTTTGAAATCGAGCGAAGGAGTGCCGCTATGGAGCAATCGAGCCTGTTTGGTGACGGCGTGGACATCGATACCGAAACGCCCACGACCGCGGAAGCAGCCGCACCGACCGACGCCCGTGCCCAGGCGGCAGCGCGCGCGGCCGAGCTGCGCCACGAGCTCGATTACCACGCGTACCGCTACTACATGCTCGATGCACCCGAGATCACGGATGCCGCCTTTGACAAAATGCTTGTTGAGCTGCAGGAAATCGAGGCGACCTACCCCGACCTGGTGACGCCCGACAGCTATACCCAGCGCGTGGGCGGCTACGTGAGCGAGCAGTTTAC
>CABQXG010000182.1 GCA_902468045.1 uncultured Collinsella sp. | reverse complement strand
CCCAAGCCCGGCAGTTGGGGACGTTCCTTTTATGCCGGCACCTTGGGACACTCCTTTGCATCCCATGCGGCCCTCATAAGTTGCGGTGAAATACGGACTGTTTAGCGGCTTGAAGCCATAAAACAGTCCGTATTTCACCGCAACTGCGGAGGAGGGCGGGGTGGATGGTGGAGTAGCTAAAAGTGCCCCGTCCCTAATTAGCTACTTGGGCTCGGTCGATGTTCATGCTGGCGATTAGGCTGATGTTGGTGTCTAGGAGGTTCTCTAGCACGACGTCGCCCATACGGATGGGGGCGTTGACGACTAGGCCGCGGATGAGGTCCATGGCCTGGGCGTGGAGCGTCAGCGGGATGGCTTTGGCCGTGCGCACGGGGAGCAGGGCTTCGTCGCCGCCGGAGACGGCCACGGTGGTGGTGAGCACTCGCATGGGGCAGGTGAGTTCCTGATGTGCGAACTTATCGCCGCGCGGGCAGTTGTTGCCGGTTACGGAGCGCGCTTCTACCACGACGCCATTGTCGTCGCACTTTACCTCTACGGTCAGAAGGCATTCGGATGGGCAGGTCGTGCAGTTGAACTGCAGCGTTTCGATCACGTTATTGCTCATAGTTTATATCTCCTCAACAGGGTCAACGGACAGGACAATCTCGCTGGCATCCAGGTCGAGGGCGCGCTGAATCACCTTCGCCGGCAGCGGGAAGCTTTCCATGACGCTCGGCTTAAATGCACGGACCTTGCCTGCGAACAGTTCCTCGTCGCCTGCCAGAATACGCACGCGGGCGGCGTCGACCGGTCGGAGCACGCGGAAGTTGAGTTTGGTGAGCGCCACAGACGTAATGCGCCCCGGCAGTGCGTAGCTCGCGATACCGGCAGGGGAGACCGTGAGCTCGCAGCCCGTGCTCTCAGCGCTCGCCCCGGCGTCGCCACCCAACGCCCACGTCGCTGCAGCCGCACCGGCGCGCTCGGACTCGGTCGTCACGTTGTCGGCCAGGTCGTGCACGTGCAGCACGTTGCCGCAGGCAAAGATGCCCGGCACGCCCGTTTGCAGGCTCTGGTCCACCACGGCGCCGCGCGTGCGTGGGTCAAGCTCCACGCCCGCGGCAACCGAAAGCTCGTTCTCGGGAATCAAGCCCACCGAAAGCAGCAGTGTGTCACACTGAACAATGCGCTCGGTCCCCGGAACGGGCGCCAGGTGCTCGTCGACTTGACTCACCTCGACGGCCTCCACGCGGCCGCGTCCGATCACGCGCGTGACCGTGGTAGACAGATGCAGCGGAATGTCAAAGTCGTCCAGACAGTTCTTAACGTTGCGGCGCAGACCGTTGGCGTACGGCATGAGCTCGTACACGCCCTCGACCGAAATCCCCTCGAGCGTGCAGCGACGTGCCATGATGAGCCCGATATCGCCCGAACCCAAAATGACGACGCGCGAGCCGGGTTTGAGGTTCTCGATATTGATGTATCGCTGCGCCAGGCCGGCCGTAAACACGCCGGCGGGACGACTACCGGGGATCTTGATCTCGCTGCGCGTGCGCTCGCGGCACCCCATGGCAAGGACGACCGCGCGTCCGGTGAGCTGCAGCATGCCGGCAGAGCTCATGAGCGTGACGGCATGGACTGCGGCGGCTCCCGCGGCCTTGTCCGCATCCAGCGCGCGCACATCCGCGCCCTCGCCTGAATCAATCCCGATCACCATGCTGTCCAAGAACAGCGCAATGTCGGTTGCGTGCACCTGGTCGATAAAGCGCTGCGCGTACTCGGGACCGGTGAGTTCCTGTTTAAAGTGCGACAGGCCAAAGCCGGGGTGGATGCACTGGCGGAGGATTCCGCCCAGGTGCTGCTCGCGCTCCACGATGGCCACGTGGGCGCCGGCATTATGTGCGGCAAGCGCAGCCGCCATGCCAGCGGGTCCGCCGCCGATGACGACCACGTCGAAGGCCTGCGTCGACACCGACGCTACAGCTCCGGCCTCCGCGCGTC
This sequence comes from uncultured Collinsella sp., assembly GCA_902468045.1. Taxonomy (GTDB): domain Bacteria; phylum Actinomycetota; class Coriobacteriia; order Coriobacteriales; family Coriobacteriaceae; genus Collinsella. The sequence continues at coordinate 1,698 of CABQXG010000182.1, read as the reverse complement.
CGTCGCGCATATCAAACGTCGCCATTCTAGCGCACCCCCTTTAGCGGTCCCTCAACCAACCAAGATCCGGTATCCTCCAACAGCACCTTGCTGGGGTCGCACCCCAGCTCGCGTGCAAGGATCGCCACCACACGACTCTGGCAAAAGCCGCTTTGGCACCGACCCATGCCGGCGCGACAGCGACGCTTGACGCCCTCGACCGAAACCGCGCCCGGCTGGCGTCGGATCGTGGACACGATCTCGGCTTCGGGCACCGTCTCGCAGCGGCAGACAATCTGTCCCCAAGCGGGATCAGACTCGATCAGCTCCTCCTTGCGCACAAGCGGTGCGCGGTCAAAGTCGTCCGGCGCGTGGCGGATTGGGTTCCAGTCTGCCCGCTCGTGCAGCTCCGCGCCCGCATCGCGCAGCACCTGCTCCATGCGCTCGGCAATTGCCGGCGCGCTCGCCACGCCCGGCGACTGTATGCCCGCTGCCTGGAACAGCCCCGGCACCACGGCTGACTGTCCAATAAAGAAGTCGTTCGTTCCCTGAATGACCGGACGCCCGCCGGCAAATGCGCGCACCACACGTCGCGTATCCAGATCGGGCACCAGCTTGCGCGCGCCGGTCAGCAGCGCGTTCACATCGCTTGCATAGGTCTGCGTGTCGCCCGGCTCGCGCACGGCGGCCGTCGCAGTGATCACGGTGTTGCCGTGTACGGTGCCTGTCACGATAACGCCCTTCGACACCGGCGTCGGCACGGGGTAGAGCGGCATGAGCGTGCGCGGCTCCTTGTCCAGCACCACGATGTTGCCCTGACGCCAGACCATCTGGAACTCCTCGGCGCCCGCCATATGCGAGATGTCGGCGGCGCCGTTGCCCGCGGCGTTTATCAGATAGCGGCAGCGCACGTTGCCCACTGGGGTCGCCAGCGTAAAGCGCGCGTCGTCGCCTGAGCCCGCGACTTCAATCGCTTCCACCGATGCGGAGCGCATAAACGTCACCCCGTTGGCCACGGCGTTCTCCAGCGCGGCGATGGCAACCTCAAACGGGTCGACAAACCCAGTCGAGGGGCACCACAACGCGCACGTTGCATCGGCACTGGCGCGCGGCTCTAATTCGTGGATGCGGTCGGGTCCGACGATCGACAGCTCGGGCACGCCGTTGATATGACCGTTGCACCGCAGCTGCTCCAGATGCGTGCGGTCCTTGTCGTTAAACCCCAGCACCATCGACCCGGTGCGGCGGAACAAAAAGCCTAACTCCTGGGCCCATGTGCCATATAGCTCACAGCCACGGGCGTTGACCTGCGCCTTTACCGTGCCCGGTGCAGGATCGTAGCCGGCATGCACCAGACCGCCGTTGGCCTTCGACGCGCCCAGCGCAATATCGTTAGCCGCCTCGACCACGCAAATGGACTGGTCAAATCGCGCGAGTTGCCGCGCAATGGCGCATCCCGTGATGCCCGCGCCTACAATTGCGATATCAAACGTTTCTGCCACGGTGCCTCCCAGACAAGTTGACAGGCCGTCAATAAAACCATCCTACGGTCTGTACGCCCCCAGTGCGGCGGCAATGCGGCGAGCAGCCCCGCAACACCCGCCAACGGCAGGCGAGGGGAGACCCCGGCAACGTCGACAACCTCGTTTGCCGTCCCTGGTGTCAGAGATTTGTCTCGATCTGTAACATCTGGGACCGTTATCTGGGACCGTTTTTGCC
>CABQXG010000181.1 GCA_902468045.1 uncultured Collinsella sp. | reverse complement strand
TCCGTAAGGCCACGAGCGAGCACCTGCTTAAGTTGCCGCTCGGCTACTTCGACACGCACGCCACCGGCGAGCTGCGCCGTATTGTAGACGGATGCGCCGCCTCCACCGAGACTTTGCTCGCACACATGCTGCCCGATATCGCAGGCGCCGCCGCCATGGTCGTGGGCTTGCTCGTGCTGCTTTTCGCGCTCGATTGGCGTTTGGGGGCGGCATGCCTTATCTCGGTCGTCGTTTCGTTTGGCGCCATGGCCGCCATGATGGGCGGCAAGGGCGGCGAGTTTATGAAGGCCTACATGGGAGCGCTGGTCAAGATGAACAAGACCGGCACCGAATACGTACGCGGCATCCCCGTGGTCAAGGTGTTTCAGCAGACGGTCTACTCATTTAAGGCCTTCCACGATGCGATCGCCGAATACGCCGACATGGCGCAAAACTATGCGGGCACGTTCTGTCGAGGTCCGCAGGTACTCAACCTTACCGCGCTCAATGGTCTTGTGGCATTCCTGTTGCCCGTAGCGTTGCTGTTGGCGCCGGGCGAGACGGACTTCGCGCATTTTATGACCAACTTCACGTTTTACGCGATATTTTCGGCCGTGGTGCCGACGGCCATGACCAAGCTCATGTTTGTGGGCGAGGCCTCTCAGATGAGTGCCGATTCGCTGGCTCGCATCCGAAGCGTCATGGATTCCAAGCAGCTCTCCGTGCCCGCCCAACCCAAGCACCCTGCCGGCGGCGACGTGCGATTTGAGGACGTGAGCTTTACCTACGAGGGTGCCGAAGCACCTGCCGTTAGCCATGTGAGTTTCAGCGTTTCCGCTGGTAGCACCCTCGCCCTGGTGGGTCCCTCGGGTGGCGGTAAGTCAACCTGCGCAAGCCTGATCCCGCGTTTTTGGGATGTCTCTTCGGGTCGAGTGCTCATAGGCGGTGTGGACGTTCGCGATATGGATCCGCACGAGCTTATGGACCAGGTCGCCTTCGTGTTCCAGACCAACCAGCTGTTCCGGCAAACACTTGCCGATAACGTGCGCGCCTCCAAGCCTACGGCCACTGACGACGAAGTGCGTGCGGCCCTCTCCGCAGCTCAGTGCGACGACATTGTGGCCAAGCTCCCACAGGGTATCAATACCATGCTCGGCACCGGCGGAGCATATCTTTCGGGCGGCGAGGTCCAGCGCGTGGCACTCGCCCGCGCGATCCTTAAAGACGCGCCTATCGTGGTGCTCGATGAGGCCACGGCGTTTGCCGATCCCGAGAACGAGGCGCTCATCCAGCGCGCCTTTAGCAAGCTAGCGGCGGGTCGCACGGTCATTATGATTGCGCACCGACTCTCGACTGTAGTGGGCGCAGACCAAATCGTGGTGCTCAACCAGGGCAGCGTGCAGGAGTCGGGTACCCATGCCGAGTTGCTGTCCCAAGAGGGTCTGTATGCCAAGATGTGGGCCGAATACGAACAGGCCGCGAGCTGGAAAATCACTGCAGCGACCGCGGATGCCGCCGTCACGAAGGGGGGCGAGGCCTAAATGTTCGCCTCATTCCAAAAGAAGTATTTCCTATCCGATAAAGGCGTCGCCGGCGTAAAACGTGGCATTTTCTGGACCACGCTCACCAATCTCATTACCATGGCCGGCATGGGCTTTTTATTCCTGGTTATGGCTGGCTTTGTCGAGCATCTCGCCAGCGGGGCTGACCTGCCGGATGCCCTGCCGATCGTGGGCGGCCTCCTGGTCTTTTTCGTATTGCTCTTTGCCTCTAACTGGCAGCAGTATTACTACACCTACTGCATCTTTTACGAGGAGTGCGGCAAGCAGCGTATGGAGATTGCCGAGCGCTTGCGCAAACTGCCGCTGTCGTTTTTTGGTCGTCGCGATCTGGCCGATTTAACCGAGACCATCATGGGCGACGTTCAGGCTATGGAGCACGCCTACAGCCACGTGCTGGGAGAGCTTTGGGGCGCCATCATCGCAAGCGCCATTGTGTTCGTGGCGTCGCTGTTCTTTTGCTGGCAGCTGGCGATCGCGGCGTTTTGGAGCGTTCCCGTGGCCTTTGCCGTGCTGTATCTAACACGCGGCCCCATGGCTCCGGTGTTCGATCGCGTGCGTGCCGAGAAGGTCAAGGTTACCGAGGCTATTCAAGAGACGCTCGATTGCGTTCGCGAGATCCGCGCCACCAACCAGGAGGCCCATTATCTTGAGGGACTCAACGTTGTGATCGATGCCGAGGAGCGTGAGACCACCAAGGGCGAGCTCGCTAACGGGCTTTTGGTCAACTCCGCCTTTGCCATCCTGCGTTTGGGTATTGCCACCACGCTGGTCACGGGTGCCGCGATGGTCGCCTCCGGGCAGGTCGACTTTTTGGTGTTGTTTGCCTTCCTGCTTATGGTGAGCCGTATCTATGCGCCCTTTGACCAGGCGTTAATGTTAATGTCCGAGCTATTTGCCGCCGAGTCGTCTGCCAAGCGCATGCGTTCCATCATGGAAGAGCCTGTGGCGCGGGGCAGCGAGATATTTGAGCCCGTGGGCCACGATGTGGTGTTCGATCACGTGGCATTTGGCTATGGTGCGGGCGAGGACGGACGCGCCGGCGAGAAAGTTCTTACCGATGTGAGCTTTACCGCCAAGGAAGGCGAAGTTACGGCGCTGGTCGGTCCTTCGGGTTCCGGTAAGTCTACGGTGAGCCGCCTGGCCGCGCGCTTTTGGGATGCCACCGAAGGCACAGTCACCGTGGGTGGCGTGGATGTTGCGGGCGTTGATCCCGAGGTGCTGCTGCGCGACTACGCCATCGTGTTCCAAGACGTGCTGCTCTTTGACGACACGGTGATGGGAAACATCCGTCTCGGGCGTCGTGATGCCACCGATGAGGAAGTGCTTGCGGCTGCGCGTGCCGCCAACTGCGACGAGTTCGTGAACCGCATGCCGCAGGGCTATGACTCCATGATCGGCGAGAACGGCTCCAAACTCTCCGGGGGCGAGCGCCAGCGCATCTCTATCGCCCGCGCGCTGCTCAAAGACGCGCCCATCGTGCTGTTGGACGAGGCGACGGCGAGCTTGGATGTGGAGAACGAGACCGTGGTTCAGCAGGCGCTTTCCCGCCTGCTCGCGGGCAAGACGGTTATCGTTATTGCCCACCGTATGCGTACGGTGGAAAATGCCGACAAAATCGTTGTACTCAAGGATGGTGTGGTTGCCGAGCAGGGCACTCCGGCGCAACTCAAGGCGGCAGGTGGAGAATTCGCTCGCATGGTTGCGCTGCAAAAGGAGGCGGCGGACTGGCAGCTGTAGGAATGTGACAAAGGGACTGTCCCTTTGTCATATTGAGTTCACCCCCATAGTTTCCAAAAAGTTAACCTTTGTTGAACTTAATAGTTAGATAAACTAAACTATTTTCCAAAAGTGTGCTCGAGCAAACTTGTTTACTCGGGTGCTGAGGCACCGTGCCGCGTCCAATGCGGCAAAAGGGAGAAGCAACATGAAGAAGTCGACGTTTAACACCCTGCTTGTCGGTGGCGGTTTTCTGCTTGGTACGGCCGGCATCAAGCTGCTCACCAGCGCTCCGGTCAAGAATGCCTGCGTGCAGGGTATCGCGTGCGGCATGCGCATCAAGAACGGCTACCAGGATATGGTCGAGCAGGCCAAGGCCAATGTCGATGACATGGTTGCCGAGGCGGCCTATATCACCCAGAGCGAGGCCGCTGCTGACGAGGCAGCCGAGT
>CABQXG010000180.1 GCA_902468045.1 uncultured Collinsella sp. | reverse complement strand
TTTTCAGCAGACCAGGACGGCTGCATACGCGCCAGACACACCATATTGGTCCCAAGGACGCCTTCGACCGGCGATTTGAGTCGGCAGGCGAACCCCGTCAAGACAAAAAGGCATGCCTCGCGCCGCACCGGACCCCAAATGACGTCGATCTCCGCAATGCCGCCCGACTGCAGCGGCACCGGCAGAGCTCGCGGTGCTGAATACTCCGTTTTTTGCACGGCACGGGCGGGGGTACATCAGGATCAGGAAGGACATCCCAGCCTTTTTATGCAATCTGTAATGGGAAGTATGCAAAACACCAAGAGATAGCATTGCTGGTGTCCAAATTGAGCGCGGGGCAGCAGCACCTCCGCCCCGCACCCAAATCCAACAGAGCAGGGACGCTCATGGCGGATCCCCACCAAAACGCAAACGCGGCTCGAGCGCTATCCCAAAAAGGCTGCCCGAGCCGCGCTTAACGGTACGGCATGAATACTTAGCGCTCGTAAATCAAGTTACCTGCCAGGTAGGTGGCTTGGACTTTGGTGGCTTGGAGTTCTTGGGGGTCGATGGTGAGCGGGTTTTGGTCCAGGACTACCAGGTCGGCATACTTGCCGGGCTCCAAGCTGCCGAGGTTTTGCTCGTCGCCAGCTGCGTACGCGCTGCCAAGCGTGTAGTTGCGCAGGGCCGTTGCCGCATCGATGCGCTCGCTCGGTAACCAGCCGTCCTCGGGCCAGTGGCTTTTGGGGTCCTGGCGCGTAATAGCCGTGTAGAGCACGTTCATGCTGGTAACGGGCGTGATAGGGCTGTCGGTACCGAAGGCTTGGCGGATGCCGCGCTGCTTATAGGTCGCAAACGGCCACATGATGCGGCTGCGTTCCAGGCCCAGATCGCGCTCGGGGCCGCCCGGGTCGAGTGTAATGTGACAGGGCTGGCTCGAGGCAACGACGTTAAGCTTGCGTAGACGATCGATGTCCTCGGGCAAGAGGTTCTCCAGGTGCTCGAGCGTGTTATGGCCGTGCTGGGGCAGGCCGTACAGGTCGGCGGCCTCCTCGAAGATATCCAGCGCGGCATGAATCGCACCGTCACCAATGACGTGGATGCGCACGGTGTGACCGCGCTCCGCGGCCGCCAGAACCAGTTTGCGCATGCGCTCAGCCGGAACCGTCAGACGGCCCTGATCGCCCGGGAAGCGCGGGTTGGTATAGGGCTCGGTGAGATAGGCCGTGTGTTCGCTCGACACACCGTCGAAGAACTGCTTAAAGCCTGGCGCCGAGAGCAGCGCGTTGTTCGCGTAACGTGCCTGCAGCTCTTCCAGGCGCGACTGGTCATCCAGCAGCGTGGGGAACAGATGGGCTCGGATGCCCAACTTGCCGGCTGCCTGCAGCTTGTCATAGACGTCGTCGCGGATAAAATCGCAGCCCGGCATGGGCATGAGCGACATATCGCATATCGAGGTGATGCCCTGCTCGGCCATCCGCCTCATTTGATCGGCGTAAGCGCTTGCGATGCGATCCTCGCCCAGCCACTCAAGGCAGCGCGGTAGCAGCTGCATGGCAGCCGCCTCGTGAGCAATACCCGTGAGCTCGCCGTTTGCGTCCTTGTCGTAGCTACCGCCCGCTGGTGGCTCGCTGTCGCGCGTGACGCCGAGTGCATCGAGTGCGCGGGTGTTGAGCCACAGCGTGTGCCCGTCACCCGAATACATAACACAGGGACGATCGGGGAATGCCGCATCGAGCGACGCCTTGGTAGGATGCTCGGGCGGGTCCCAACGGTAGTCGCGCCAGCCCTGCGTCACAACCCAAGCGTCGTCGGGCAGGTCCTGGGAAAACTCGAGCGCATGTTGCACCAGCGCCGCCTCGGACGTGCCCATATCCATGAGCATGTACGGCGAGGAACCGACCGAGGTATGGAAGAAGTGCAGATGAGCGTCATGGAAACCGGGGCAGACAAACTGCTCGCCGCAGTCGATAACCGACGTGGCGGCGGGAGCGGCGGCGATCACGTCATCGGGCGCACCGACTGCGACGATACGGTCGCCTGCGATGGCAATCGCCAGCTCGCGGGCGGTATCGATGCCGTCTTGGGCGGTAAAAACGTTCTTGGAGCGGATAATCCGATCGATATGTTGCATGGGCATCCCCATCTCTGGCAGGAAATTCAACACCCCCGAGTGTACTCCCCCGCCCTTGTAACAAAACCCCAAGCGGCAAACGGCAACTTTACCAGCCCTAGCGGCAGGTGGCATACTGGAGAGAGCCTGTACGATTTTGCGATCAACCCAGCAAGGAGCAAATCGACCATGACGAAGACCAAGGCACAGCAGATTATGGCGGCGACCGAGGCTCGCGCGGCTGACGACGTCACCGCAGCCATCAAAGATATCGCTACCGAGTTTGAACCATATATCATCAAGCAGCGCCGGCACTTCCATAAGCACCCGGAGCTGAGCCTTGCCGAGGAGCGCACGACCTCCGACATCGCCAACCAGCTCGACGCCATGAATATCCCCTACGAGCGTCCGCTCAAGACCGGCTTGGTGGCAACGCTTCGCGGTACCGCGCCGGATGCCTACCGCGAGGACGGCACGCCACGCCGCCGCATCCTGCTGCGCGCCGACATCGACGCCCTGCCCGTCACCGAGCAGACCGGCGAGGAGTTCGCCAGCGTCAACGAGGGCTGCATGCACGCCTGCGGCCACGACTGCCATATCGCCATGATGCTCGGAACGCTGCAAATCCTGCGCCATATGACCGACGACATCCACGGCGAAGTCCGCATCGTATTCCAGCCCAGCGAGGAAAACGGCCAGGGCGCTAAGCTCATGATCGGCACGGGTGTGCTCGACGGCGTCGATGGCGCCTACGCCGCGCACATCTGGAGTGAGGTCGACGCCGGCACCGTGAGCTGCGAGCCCGGTCCGCGCATGGCCAATACCGACTGGTTCCGCATCGACGTCCGCGGCACCTCGTGCCATGGCGCCATGCCCCAGCGAGGTCACGACGCCGTCATGGTTGCCGCCGAAATTGTCAACGCCCTGCAGACCATCGTCTCGCGCGAAATCAGCCCCTACGAGCCGGCCGTCATCACCGTCGGCGAGCTACACGGCGGCACCGCGCGCAACGTTATCGCCGGCACGGCCTACCTCGCCGGCACAGTGCGCACCTACGGCGATTCGACCCACGAGGAAATGCCGGAGCTCATGCGCCGCATCGTGGAGCATACCGCGGCAGCTCTGGGCGCCGAGGCAGAGCTCACCGACTACACCATCGCCAACTACAAGGTCGAAAACGACGCCGCCTCGAGCGAGCGCTGCCGTCAGGCTGTAATCAAGTGCCTGGGCCCCACCGGCCAAGGCCATTATTGCGGCACGCTTTCGGGCGAGGATTTTTCGGAGTACCTGCGTCGCGTACCGGGCGTGCTCGCCTTTGTAGGTACGCGCAACCCCAAGATTGGCGCCACGTACGCCCAGCATTCCTGCTTCTACAAGATCGACGAGACCGTGCTGGCAAAGGGCTCCATGGTGGCCGCCCAGTATGCTATCGACTTTTTGGCCGAGCCCACGCAAGAGGAGCTCGACGGCCCCGCGATTACCGCGGTCGCCGAAACCAACCCCGATCTGGCCGCCAAGTTGCGCTCTGCCAAGGCGACGACCGCCGAGGCTCGCGACGCCATCCATGATGCCCGAACGGCTCGCCATGCCGCGATCAAGGGCATCCACGACGCACGCGCTGCTGCACGCCGCGAGGAGA
>CABQXG010000179.1 GCA_902468045.1 uncultured Collinsella sp. | reverse complement strand
TCAAGAGCCGCCACGTCTGCACCACCGAGTCGCTCGACGACCTTGCCGTAGCAGCGAGCGAGCGGGCGCTCCAGGTATCCGGAATCGACGCGAGCCAGCTGGATCTGATCGTCTGCTCGACGACAACGGGTGACCATCTCGTTCCCGCCGAGGCATGCGCCGTTGCCGAGGGTCTGGGCGCGACGTGTCCCGCCTTTGATGTCTCGGCCGCCTGTGCTGGCTTTGTTTTTGCGCTCGATGTCGCCGAGGGCTATATCGCCCGAGGACGAGCCAAGCATGTGCTTGTCGTTGCTGCCGAGCAGATGACGCGCGCGCTCGACTGGACCGACCGCGCCACCTGCGTGCTCTTTGGCGATGGCGCGGGTGCTGCCGTTATTGGGGCCGGCGGGGTGAATCCCCTTGCCGTCGAGCTTGCAACCAATCCCGATGTCGAGACACTGCGTGTTCCCGGCTTAGCGGGTACCTCGCCATTTAAGACGGCGGGCGATCGGGAGAGCGTGCTGTCCATGAATGGCCGCCGCGTGTTCAAGTTCGGCGTCAACGCCATCTGCGACACGGTCCATAAGCTTGCGATCGATGCGGGCATTTCGGTCGAAGACATCGATCATTTTGTATTCCATCAGGCTAACGAACGAATCCTGTGTCAGGCGGTCAAGCGTCTCGGCGTGCCAGACGAGCGCGTGGTTCGAACGCTGCGCGAGACCGGCAACATTTCGAGCGCCTGCATTCCGCGTGCTCTCGATCGACTGGCAAATACCGGCGCGCTGCACGCGGGCGACACCATCGCCCTCGTTGGATTTGGCGCCGGTCTGGATATAGGTGGCTATCTACTTCGCTGGAAGTAGTCGCACATAGGAAATAAAAACGCCCCTAGGGCACAAACAAAGGAGAACTACCATGGCAGATCAGAAGACCTTCGAGCGCGTTTGCGACGTTATCCGCGAGACCGCTGGCCTTGACGACGTCGAGATGAAGCCCGAGTCCACGCTCGAGGAGATTGGCCTCGACAGCCTGGGCACCGTCGAGATCCTCGTCGCCGTCGAGGACGAGTTTGGCATTGAGCTCGATACCGAGGAGAACCCCAAGACGGTCGGCGAGTTCGCCGATACGGTCGAGGCGGCATTGGAGAAGTAGAGATGCTCAAGACTCCTCTCTGCGAGCTGCTCGGCATCGAAAAGCCTGTGTTCCAGGGCGGCATGGCCTGGATTGCCGATGCCTCGCTGGCATCGGCCGTGTCCGAGGCAGGTGGGTTGGGAATCATTGCGGCCATGAATGCCGACGCCAACTGGCTGCGCGATCAGATTCACGAGCTGCGCACCAAGACGGACAAGCCCTTTGGCGTGAACGTCATGCTTATGAGCCCGTTTGCCGACGAGGTCGCACAGGTTGTGATCGACGAGCAGGTGCCGGTCGTTGTGACGGGTGCCGGCAATCCCATCAAGTACATGAAGGCCTGGAACGACGCGGGCATCAAGGTTATCCCGGTTGTTGCCTCGGTGGCGCTGGCGCGTCTCGTGGCGCGTCGCGGGGCCACCGCTGTGGTTGCCGAAGGCACCGAATCGGGCGGACATATTGGCGAGACGTCGACGATGGCGCTCGTTCCGCAGGTTGTAGACGCGGTCGATATCCCCGTTGTGGCAGCCGGCGGTATCGCCGATGGTCGCGGCGTGGCAGCGGCCTTTATGCTCGGTGCCGCCGGCGTCCAGGTGGGTACACGCTTCCTCGTTGCAAACGAGTGCACCGTATCCGAACAGTACAAAGAGCTGGTGCTCAAGGCGGGCGACACGTCGACGCGTGCGACCGGTCGCTCGACGGGACATCCGGTTCGCGCCCTCAAGAGCCCCTTCACCAACGCGTATGCCAAGAACGAGGCAGCGGGCGCAAGCCCCGAGGAACTCGGGGCCATGGGCACGGGCGCGCTTCGCAAGGCTGCAAAGGATGGTAATTACGAAGAGGGTTCGTTTTTGTGCGGACAGGTTGCCGGTATGGTCAACGAACGCCAGAGCGCGCGCGAAATCGTCGACGATCTGGTCGAGGGTGCCGAGCGCGTCCTGAAGGGTGCGTGCGCATGGGTAGCGTAGCGTTTTTGTTCGCCGGCCAGGGTGCCCAACACCCCGCGATGGGCGTCGACCTGATCGAGGCATCGCCGGCGGCTGCCGAGGTGTTCGCGATCGCCGACGAGGTGCGTCCGGGAACCAGCGAGCAGTGCCGGAACGCCTCAAAGGAGGAGCTCTCGCAGACCGTGAACACGCAGCCGTGCGTGTTCGTTCATGACCTGGCAGCGGCTGTCGCCCTGCGTGAGCGCGGCGTGGTGCCTGCTGCCTGTGCGGGATTTTCGCTGGGTGAGGTCGCTGCACTCACCTTTGCGGGGGCGTTCGATACGCGAGCGGGTTTTGAGCTCGTGTGTGAGCGCGCGGCATTGATGACCGCGGCTGCCGAGCGCCATCCGGGCGGCATGCGTGCCGTCATCAAGCTCGATGCAGCGCAAGTCGAGAACCTGGCTGCGCAGGCCGGCGAGGACTGCTGGCCGGTCAACTACAACAGCCCGCAGCAGACGGTTGTGGCCGGAGCGCCCGATGCGTTGCAGACCCTCGACGTCCTAGTAAAAGAGGCTGGCGGTCGCGCTATGAAAGTCGCGGTATCGGGTGCATTTCATAGCCCCTATATGGCCGAGGCGACTGAGGGGCTGGCGACGTATATCCAAGACGGCCACGCGCCGTCTCCGCTGCTGATTCCGGTCATGGCAAACATGACGGCGGCGCCCTATCCGGCGGACCCACGAGCGGCATCGGATGTCTTGGCCAACCAGGTGAGTCATGCCGTGCACTGGGTCGACACGCTGCATGCTCTGCAGGATCAGGGCATCGACACGTTTATTGAGGTCGGCCCTGGCAAAACGCTGTCGGGCCTGGTCAAGCGTACGTTGAGCGACGTTCGCGTGTATTCGTGCGAAACGGCCGAACAGGTCGCAGCTATTGCCGACGAGCTCGCATAGCCCACAGGGCTATAACCCGAAAGGAATGATATGGGCAACTTGAACAACGGCACGCTCGAGCGCAACGACTCACGTCGCGTGGCACTGGTCACGGGCGGCTCGCGGGGGATCGGCCGCGCCTGCGCTGTCGGTCTGGCGGAGGACGGCTTTGATATCGCCGTCGTCTATGCCGGTAGCGTCGATGCGGCGCGCGAGACGTGCGAAGCCTGCGAGGCCGCTGGTGCCACGGCGCGCGCATATCAATGTGACGTGGCCGACCCCGCCGCCGTCAACACATGTGTGGAGACGGTCCTCAACAACTTTGGCTCCATTTGGGTGCTCGTCAACAACGCCGGCATCACGCGCGACGGCCTGCTCATGCGTATGGGCGACGATGCCTTCGGCCGCGTGCTCGATGTCAATCTCAAGGGCACGTTCAATACGACGCGCGCGCTCACCAAGACCTTTATGCGCCAGCGCGGCGGCTGCGTCGTCAACATGAGCTCGGTCGTGGGTCTGATGGGCAATGCCGGACAGGCCAACTACGCTGCCTCCAAGGCGGGCGTGATCGGCCTGACCAAAGCGGTTGCGCGCGAGCTTGCGCCCCGCGGCGTACGAGTGAACGCGGTCGCCCCCGGGTTTGTCGAGACGGATATGACGGCAAAGCTTTCGGAGAAGGTTCGCGCGGCAACCGAGGAGCAGATTCCCCTTAAACGTATAGCACAGCCCGAGGAGGTGGCCGGTGTGGTGCGCTTTTTAGC
>CABQXG010000178.1 GCA_902468045.1 uncultured Collinsella sp. | reverse complement strand
GGCAGGCGGCTCGGCCAAGGACGGCCGCCGCCGAGACATCCAGGCGATCCTGCCCCTGCGCGGCAAGATTCTGAACGTCGAGCGCGTGGGCGATCATCGTGCGTTTTCGAGCGACACCATCCAGTCACTCATCACTGCGATCGGCTGCGGCGTCACGACGAGCGCCGGCGACGGCGGCGACTTCGATATTACCAAGGCTCGCTACCACAAGATCATCATCATGACCGATGCAGACGTCGACGGCGCGCACATCCGCATCCTGCTGCTGACGTTCTTCTACAAGTACATGCGCCCGCTGATCGATGCCGGCTATGTCTATGTTGCCTGCCCGCCCATCTTTGGCATTAAGGTGCGCAACAAGATCCATTACGTGTATCCCAATGGCCGCCAGCCCGAAGACGAGATCCTACGCGACACCATCCAGAGCCTGGGACTGAACCCCGACGACAACGACGAGGACGGCAAGGCCAAGGATGGCAAGATCACTAAGAAGCGCAAGGGCTACACCGTCCAGCGCTACAAGGGCCTGGGCGAGATGGACCCCAAGCAGCTTGCCTCGACGACGATGGACCCCAAGACTCGCATTCTGCAGCGCGTGTCGATCGAAGACGCCGTGGTGGCGGACCGCGCCGTGCGTGAGCTCATGGGGTCGGAGGTCGGCTATCGCCGCGAGTACATTGAAAAACACGCACATGATGCACGATTCCTTGACGCTTAAGAGGAGGTAACGTGGCAGACGATATCAACAACAACGAGGGTATGGACGAGGCCGCCGACGCCGGCATGCCCGACGATCTGAAGCGCCTGCTTGCCCGTGCTGAGCAGGGCGAGGATGGCGACCCGGACGCCTATAACCCCGATGCCGATGATGATGAGGAAGAGGACGACGACGCCGAGCTCGAGGAGAGCTTTGCCGAAGTCGACCGTGGCGCCTCGGCCGGCGAGGATATCAACGGCGGTCAGCTCCAGATTTCGGAGTTTGGCCGCGAGATGAAGCAGTCGTTCATCGAGTACTCGATGTCGGTCATCACGGCACGCGCCCTGCCGGACGTGCGCGATGGCTTAAAGCCGGTGCACCGTCGCATCCTGTACGCAATGAACGAGAGCGGCATCTACCCCAACCGTCCGCACAAGAAGTCGGCCTGGACGGTCGGCGAAGTTATCGGTAAGTACCATCCGCACGGCGACTACGCGGTCTATGAGGCCATGGTCCGCCTGGCACAGTGGTTCTCCATGCGCACGCCGCTCATTGACGGTCACGGCAATTTCGGCAACATCGACGGCGACGGCGCCGCCGCCATGCGTTACACCGAGAGCCGCCTGGCAAAGCCCGCCATGGAGCTCCTGCGTGACCTGCAGAAGGACACCGTCGACTGGCAGCCCAACTACGACGAATCGCTCGCCGAGCCCCAGGCGCTGCCCGCGCGTTTCCCCAACCTGCTGGTCAACGGCAGCCAGGGCATCGCCGTCGGCATGGCCACCAACATCGCCCCGCACAACCTCACCGAGGCGATCGAAGCCACGTGCTACCTGATCGACAACCCCGACGCCACCGTCGACGAGCTCATGCAGATCATGCCCGGTCCGGACTTCCCCACCGGTGCCATCATCATGGGCAGTGCCGGCATAAGGCAGAGCTATGAGACCGGCCGCGGCTCCATCACCGTGCGCGCCAAGGCTCATGTGGAGTCCACCAAGACCGGCCGTAGCCGCCTGGTCTTTACCGAGATTCCCTACATGGTCAACAAGGGCACCCTGCAGGAGAAGATCGCCCAGCTCGTCAACGACAAGCGTATCGAGGGTATCTCGGATATGCGTGATGAGTCCAACCAGAAGGGTATCCGTCTGGTCATCGAACTCAAGAAGGGCGTCATCCCGCAGGTCGTGCTCAACAACCTGTACAAGTACACCTCGCTGCAGACTACCTTTGGTGCCAACAACCTGGCGCTTGTCAACGGCGTTCCCAAATGCCTGAGCCTGCGCGAGATGCTGCAGCACTACATCGACCACCAGGTCGACGTCGTCACCCGCCGCACCCGCTTTGACCTCAAGAAGGCCCAGGCGCGTGCCCATATCCTCGAGGGCTACCTGATGGCTCTCGACCATATCGACGAGGTCATCAGCATCATCCGCTCCTCGCAGACCGATTCCGAGGCCAGCAGTCGCCTGATCGAGCGCTTTGGCTTTACGCCCGAGCAGACCACGGCCATCCTCGAGATGAAGCTGCGCCGCCTGACCGGCCTGGAGCGCGACAAGATCCAGGAAGAGCTGGACGGCTTGCGCCGCGCCATCGCCTACTACGAGGACCTGTTGGCGCACGAGGAGAAAATCCTGGGCGTCATCAAGGAGGAGATGCGCGAGATTTCCAAGAAATTCGGCGACAAGCGCCGCACCGAGATCAGCCATGTCGAGAAGGACCTGGACGTCGAAGATCTGATTGCCGACGAGGACATGGTCGTGACCATCACCCACACCGGCTACGTCAAGCGCATCCCGGTGGCCGCCTATCGCGCCCAAAAGCGCGGCGGCAAGGGCGTGTCGGGCGTCAACCTTAAAGAGGACGACGTTATCGACGAGATGTTTATCGCGTCCACGCACGAGTACGTGCTGTTCTTCTCGAGCAAGGGCAAGGTCTATCGTCTGAAGGTGCACGAGCTGCCGGTGGGTACGCGCCAGGCGCGCGGTACCGCGATCGTCAACCTGCTGCCTTTCGAGGAGGGCGAGAAGATCGCGAGCGTCATCAGCTGCCGCGAGTTCCCCGCCGACGAGTATCTGATGTTTGCCACCAAGAGCGGCATGGTCAAGAAGACCGTGATGAGCGCCTACGACCGTAGCCGCCGCGACGGCCTGATCGCTATCAACCTGCGTGACGACGACGCGCTGCTGAACGTGCGCCGCGTGCGCGACGGCGACAAGATTATCCTGGCCACCACCGCGGGCAAGGCGATCATGTTCTCCGAGGAGCAGGTGCGCGCCACCAGCCGCGATACCAGCGGCGTTCGCGGTATCGGTCTGAAGGACGGCGTGAGCGTTCTGGGCATGGAAGTCACTAACGGCAACGGCGATCTATTCGTCATCACCGAGCGCGGCTACGGCAAGCGCACGCCGGTTGCGGACTACCCGGAGCAGAATCGCGGCGGTCAGGGCGTCTACACCATTCAAATGACCGAGCGCAAGGGCAACCTCGCGGCCATGAAGACGGTGGGCCCGCAGCACGAGCTGTTCATCGTGACGGAGGGCGCGACGGTCATTCGCGTCAAGACCGACGAGATCAGCCAGACCGGCCGCGCCACCCAGGGCGTCAAGATGATGACCGTCGACGATAACGACCGCGTATGCGCTGTCGCCCGAATGACGGCAGCCAAGGAAAAGCCCGAAGGCGAAGCCACAGAAAACGGCTCTGCTTCCGAAGAAACCCCTGTCGATCTAGGCGACGGCAACGACATGCCAGAAGATCTCCTAGACGAGTAAGAGGCCCTAGCTGGTAGAAAATATCAGACCCCATATATCGGCGGTCGGCGCACTGCGCGCCGACCGCTTTTTTGAAAACCTTGGGACCCCATGGTCGCTGGGCTGGCGAGGTGGTTTTGGTTTGTCGCGAGTTCCGCACGCAAAGAAGGCCACTTAATGTGGCCTTCGTCTTGCGCAGGACTGTCCGAGCAGCAAACCAAAACCATCTCGCCAGCCCAGCGACCACCCCTCCCAAAGATTTTCAAAAAAGTTGTTGACGCGCGCGTAACGACTCGTCTAATATAT
>CABQXG010000177.1 GCA_902468045.1 uncultured Collinsella sp. | reverse complement strand
AGGGATGGCGCACGTTTGTCGATGGCGAGATCTACTCCTTCTCTGAGAAGTTCAAGCTTTCGGCCGGACATTTTTCTTCCATGCTGCTCACCGTGTTTATCACCATGCTGCAGCTCGCGTTTTTCTATCTGGTTCCGTATTTCCTGATGCTTGCCTTTGGCCATCACGAGGTCGACTTTTTCTCGGTCATGGCCGCGAGCGCCTTTGTCCAGCTGCTGAGCTCTGCGGTTCCCTTGCCCGGTGGAACTGGTGGTGCTGAGGGCGGCTTTGCATTGTTCTTGGGTCATTTCTTTGGGTCGGCTTCGACCGCCGGCTATCTGCTGTGGCGCCTCATTACGTTTATTGCGCCGACCATTTTGGCTGCGCCCCTGCTGGGACTTAAGAGCGCCCACAACGAGAGCATCCATGCGCGCTGGGATCGTGTGATGCGCAAGCTCGGCCGCACGCCTCAGACGCCCTCTGCGCCCACTATGCCGCACCCCACGAATGCTGTTACCGTTGATCCCAAGAAGCGCGCTCAGAAGGCTTCTGGGACCGCTAAGCCGTCTCATAAAGCCTATGTGCGCCAGACAGGCGATGGCATTCGCGTATCTCCGTCGGCACTCAATAAGAAGAAGCATCCCAAGTCGCAGTAGGGCAGTCGTGCGTTCTTCATGATGCGGGGCATATTTATGCTGTATGGGGGATAATTCTCTTACGTAGATTATCTCTCATCTGTTGATGAATGCTCGCATATCGAAGGGACACGCCCATGGCAACCAGCAAACCGTCGCATCATTCGCAGCCGTAATGCCATCCTTTCGGCTTTCGAGCGCCTGCTCATGGAAAAGCCGCTGGCAGACATTACGGTGAGTGCCATCGCGCGCGAGGCCAATGTCGACCGCAAGACCTTTTACGTTCACTTTGGTACGGTTGACGGCCTGCTCGATGCCATTGCCGTCGATGTGGTGGAGATGATTGTCGACTCGGTCGAGAAAACGCTTGCTTCTATGGACGGTGACACCAGCGAGCGCGCTCTTGGCGCGGCGGCGACCTTCTTTAAAACCGTTAATGAGGCACTGTGCAACAACTTAGTGCTCAATCGTCAGCTGATCGAGAATATTCCGCTCGATGATTTTATGGCTCGTCTTCGTGCGCCGCTCGAACATGAGATTGCCGAGCGCGATCTGCTGCCCCAAGGTCTCAAGGACGAGATGTTCGACTATTATCTGGCGTTTTTGCTGTCGGGTATTATCGGTATCTATCGCACGTGGGCACTGTCTGACGGCTCGGTTCCTATCGAGCGCGTCTCTGAGGTCGCCAACGACCTGACTCTTAATGGCCTGTCGAGTCTGGAATCTCGCTCGGAATAGCATTGATAATTCAACAACTTAAAGAAGTTGCGGTGGAATAGGGATTGTTTTGGTTATTGGAAGGCCGTTCTGGTCCCTATTTCACCGCAACTTAGTAAAACTGTTTTGATGGTAAGGCGGAGCAGCCTCGAAGATGAGCCTCGAGACTGCTCCGCTTCATTTCTGAGCGTTTGCCGTGTAGAACAGCATTAATCGCCGTTTTTGAGCGTGCGGCCCTGCTTTTCGAACTTGTGCATGTCGCTATCGGCCATGCCCTGCGACTTGTCCTCGTGACGCTTGGCGTATAACGGATCTTCGGAGTCGTTCCAGATGCGGTCGGCGACAGGTGACCATGCCTCGGCGGCAGCCTGGGTCTTTTCGCGCAGTTGCTCGGGTGACTCCTTCTCGATTAGGTCGGTGCTCATTGCGCCACTCTCGGCGATCAGTTTGGGCAGCACGTCGGGATTCTCGAGCATGGGGCATGGCTTGAGGTAGTTGTCGTTGAACGGCATGTTCTCGTAGTACTTCATAAAGAGGGGAGAGCGCAGCGCGTCGAGTAAGCTCACATCGTGGATGTTGGCGTTTGAGTAGTGGATGAACACGCACGGCTCCACGTCTCCGGCGGCGTTGATGTGCAGGTAGCGGCGGCCGCCGGCGATACATCCGCCTACAAACTCGCCGTCGTTTTGGAAGTCGAGCGTAAACAGCGGCTTCTTCTCACGCATTTCGCGGATAAAGTGATACATGTGCTCGCGCTGCTCGGGCGTGGGCATGAGCTCGGAGGTTGCATTGCGGCCAACCGGCATAAAGTGGAAGTACCAGCAGAAGAGTGCTCCCTCGCCGATCATCCAGTCCATGTTCTCCTCGGTAGCAACCGTATCGGCATTGGCGCTGGTCCAACAGGTGGAGATACCAAATGGCAAGTCGCGCTCGCGCAGGAGTTTCATTGCGTGCTCGATCTTTGCGTAGGTACCCTCGCCGCGACGGGCGTCGGTGGTGTGCTCATTGCCCTCGGCGCTGATGGCGGGGACAAAACTACCTACGCGAATCATATCGTCGCAGAAGGCCTCGTCGATCAGCGTGGAGTTGGTAAAGCAGAGAAACACGCAGTCCTGATGTTTTTCGCAAATTCTGATCAGGTCGTGCTTGCGGACGAGCGGCTCGCCGCCGGTATAGATGTAGATATGCGTACCGAGCTCTTTGCCCTGCGTAACGATAGAGTCGATGTCTTCGAACGAGAAATTCTGCTTGTAGCCGTACTCAGCGGCCCAGCAGCCCGTGCAATGCAGGTTGCAGGCGCTCGTGGGATCGAGCAGGATGGCCCACGGAACGTTGCACTGGTACTTTTCGCGGTTCTTTTCCTGCTCTGGCCAAGCAAGCAGGTTGGCGTCGACAATGAGGGTCTTAAGCAGCTTGGTTCGCATCTGGGGATTAAGGCTGAACACACGCATGATCAGATCATACCAATTGCCGCGGCTCTTGATGACATTGGTGAATGCCTCTCGCTGTACAGGTAATACGCGATTGGGGACCAGCTTGTTCACGAGGTCCATGATTTTGTCGATGTTTTCTTGCGGGTTGTCGTCGAGATAATCGATGAGCTTGTTAAGCGCTGCACGCTCTGCTGACTGTGTAAGCGACATGGGTATATCCTTTTACGTGTGCTTAATGTGTGATAATACCCACTTGTAGATTAAACGAAGTCTAAAGATTTGTAATGTGTCTATTCAACGAATCAATTTAATTTGGGGTGAAGCGTTATACGCCGACACCTTCTAAGTTGCGGTGAAATAGTGTCAGATGGGGATGCGGACGATTTCTTGGGCCGCGCCTAGGCGTATCCATTGGAATCCTCCGATGCGCCTTCGCACGCTCGCATGACCTCGATACCATGCGAGCGTGCGAACTCGACGAGCTCTGCGTTGCGGGCGTTTATGGTGCCGAAGGCGGTGGGGCACACGATAAGGCGTGCGCAGTGGACGAGGAGCTCTTTGGCGCGGGCTATGGTTTTATCCCCGATTGGCTCGAAGGCGCGCTCGGCCACGCATTCCGTCGCTAGGTCGCGCGCGAGCTCGCAGTCGATGTCCCCTTCGTGCAGAACGCCCGCGTAGAACGCCTTGCCCTGCCGGATGAGCTGGCGAAACACAGCCGACCCCGGACCTGCGCCAGCGATGACGAACGTGTGCGCATCGCCGTGTGGGCGCCCAATTTCCACGCTGCCGAAGCGCTCGTTGAAGGTGCCATGTTGAAGGCCGTAGAGCTCGCCAATCGTCTCGCGCGTGAATATGTCCTCGGGTGCGCCGGCGCGGAAGACCCGGCCGTCCTTCACGCAAATCACCTTGTCGGCGCTTTTCTGCGCGAGCTCGAGTTCGTGGATGGACATGATGACAGCCACATTCCGCGATTTCGAAAGGTGGCGAAGTATT
>CABQXG010000176.1 GCA_902468045.1 uncultured Collinsella sp. | reverse complement strand
AGGTCACAAGTTCGAATCTTGTCAGGTCCACCACTTTCTTTCGCAATAAACACCCCAGCGAGAGCCGAGTCGCCGCTGGGGTGTTTATTACTGTCTCCGTGGGGGTTTAGCTCAGCTGGGAGAGCGCGGGCTTTGCAAGCCTGAGGTCAGGGGTTCGATCCCCCTAACCTCCACCATGATGGACCTGTAGCTCAGTTGGTTAGAGCGTCCGGCTGATAACCGGGAGGTCACAAGTTCGAATCTTGTCAGGTCCACCATCAAAACTGTGAAGAGCCCTGGGGCGTTGCCTCGGGGCTTTTTTCTTGTCTGCGATAAATCTCATTTTGGTTTTGTGTGCTGTGCGAAAGATTGGGTAGTATAGCTATTCAATGCGGCGACCTTGCCGCGTGTTAACCGCTACGTACCGGAGGTGTTCCATGGTTCGTGTCGACATAGAGACCATCGTCATGGCCGCCGGTCCCGTGCCATCGCTTATCGTGCTTCGCGAGCGCTGCAGCAAATCGGACTCGCCCGCGCCACTGCGTTCCCTTTCCATTCAAACTGGTTCGTTTGAAGCCGCTGCCATCAGCCGCGGCATCGATAGCGGCCGCGCCGAGCGCCCGATTACCCATGACCTGTTGCTCGATACTGTTGGCGCCCTGGGTGCCAAGCTCGAACGCATCGAAATCGTTCGCGCCGAGCCGCCCGTGTTTTACGCGACGGTTGTCGTGTTGGCCGATGGCAACGAGCATAAGATCGATGCGCGTCCCAGTGATGCCATTGCCCTTGCCGTGCGCAGCAATGCCCCCATGTTTGTGGAGGACGACATCATGAATCGCCTGGGCACCGTTTCTGCTCATGCCGAGGAAGTTGACGACGAGCGGGAGTTCGAGAAGTTCGACGAGTTCGTCCATACGCTCTCCCCCGATGACTTCTAAATGTGGGGCGGCCAGGCTGCGGAGCGTTCGCTGATGGCCGGCGGTATGTCGGCTGAGGCGGCGGCCATTGCGCGCGAGGCCCAGATGCGCTCGGAGGCTTCTGAGGCGGCTCGCATTGCCTATGTGACGCAGGCCCGCACGCTTCGCGAACGCCGCGGCTCGTTTATCAAGATGGTTGTCGTCTCCGCCCTTGTCGCGGCAATCTGCTCGCGCCTTCGTGGTACAGTTGGTGCGCTTGGGTTTTCGATCTCTACGGGCCTCGTGATCTGGGGTGTGGTCGATGCGGTCATGCTGACCAGTCAGATCAAGGTGCTCGACAAGCGCGCGATGGATATGATGCGCACCCGCGACGCTGCCGCTAAGATCGCCGCCGAGGCACAAGAACTGTAATGACGCCAGACTCGATGGGAAGGTCTAAAGATGGCACAGGATATGCAGGACGCCGGTAACGTCTCCGCCGAGCTCGACGCCATGGTGTGTGACCTGATTGGTGCGTTCTTGGACGACCTTGCCGCCGGCGAGAATCCGGGCGTAGTTGTGGCGATTGAGGACGCTGCTTCCAACCGATATCTGGCGGCGCTCGACGAGGACGGCGAAGAGGCGTGCCTGGAGGCGGCCACCAACTTTATTTCCGAGCACAAGATGGGTCTTAAGGACGAGGGCCTGGGCCGTATCGCCCGCTATGCCATCGGCTACACCGGCTGCGTCGAGATTGACGGCGGCTATCACGATGCTCTGCTCGTGAGCTTCTTCGAAACCACGCTCGAGAGTGGTTTTTCGGCATATGTGCTGTATGAGGGCATGGGCGCCGGCGATGGTTTTATGTGGAGCGACCCTGAACCTGCAGGTGAGGAAACCCCTCTCATCTAAAATCGCTAAAATAAACGAGTTTTCGGTAAAAGGCTCAATATTCCCGCTGAGCGTTGCATCGCTGGGCGGGTCGCATACGCGTGCCGTTTGTATATGGATAGAAGATAGGGGAACTACATGCGCGTAGACAATCTGAGGAACATCGCCATCATCGCCCACGTCGACCACGGCAAGACGACGATGGTCGATAAGCTCCTGCGTGCCACGGACGCCTTCCGTGCCAACCAGCAGGTCGAGGACCGCGTCCTGGATTCCAACGACCAGGAGCGCGAGCGCGGCATTACGATTCTCGCCAAGAACATCTCTATCGAGTACAAGGACGTCAAGATCAACGTCATCGACACCCCGGGCCACGCCGACTTCGGTGGCGAGGTCGAGCGCGTGCTGCGTATGGCCGACGGCGCCCTGCTGCTGGTCGACGCTTTTGAGGGCCCCATGCCCCAGACCCGCTTCGTGCTGCGTCACGCTATCGACACCGGCCTCAAGATCATGATCGTCATCAACAAGATCGACCGTCCGGGCGCCAACCCCGAGAAGGCCTACAACGACTGCCTTGACCTCATGGCCGACCTGGGCGCCACCGACGACCAGCTTGAGTTCGCCATGGAGCACGTGGTCTACGCCAGCGCCATGAACGGCTTTGCCCGCCTTGACCCCAACGACGGCAACATGGACATGTACCCGCTGCTCGACATGATCATCGACGACATGCCTGCGCCCGAGGTTGACGAGAACGCCCCGCTGGCCATGCAGTGCGTGACCATCGACCACTCCAACTTCGTCGGTCGCATCGGTATCGGCCGCGTGTACTCTGGCACCATCCACCAGGGCGACCAGATTCTGGTTGTGAAGAACGACGGCTCCAGCGCCACCGCTACCGTCAAGCAGCTCTTTACCTTCGACTACCTGGGCCGCACCGAGTGCCAGGAAGTCGGCGCCGGCGATATCGCCGCTGTCGTGGGTATTGACCGCACCGATATCGGCGATGTTTACACCGACCCCGAGAACCCTGTCGAGCTCGAGCCCATCGAGATCGACCCGCCGACCCTGTCCATCGTCTTTGAGGCTTCGACCTCCCCGCTCGTCGGCCGTGATGGCGACATCGTGGGCGCCCGTCAGCTCAAGGAGCGCCTGTTCAACGAGGCCGAGAACAACGTGACCATGAAGATCGAGGAGCTCGAGGACAAGAGTGGCGTCGAGGTTTCGGGCCGCGGTATTCTGCACCTGTCCGTCCTGATGGAGTCCATGCGCCGCGAGGGCTTTGAGTTCCAGGTCGGCCGTCCCCGCGTTCTGTTTAAGAAGGACGAGAACGGCAACAAGATGGAGCCTGTCGAGCAGGCCGTCGTCGAGTGCCCGGACGAGTACTCGGGCAAGGTCGTTGAGGTCTTCGGTACCTCCGGTGGCATCATGACGAGCATGGATACCTCGGGCATCGTGACGCACCTCGAGTTTAAGATCCCGACCCGCGGCATCATGGGCCTTAAGAATCGCATCATGAACGTCACCCACGGCGAGGGCGTGTTCTACCACACCTTCCTGGAGTACGGTCCCTACGCCGGCGAGATCGGTAACCGTCAGAACGGCGCAATGATCTCCATGACCACCGAGAAGGCCGTTGCCTATGCCCTGGGTACGCTGCAGGAGCGCGGCCAGCTTTTTGTTGAGCCGGGCACCGAGTGCTACGAGGGCATGATTGTGGGCGAGCGCAGCAAGGCTGGCGACATGGTCGTCAACATCGCCCGTACCAAGAACCTGGGCAACCAGCGTTCCTCGACCTCCGATATCTCCGTCCAGCTGGTGCCGCCCCGCACCTTCTCGCTGGAGGAGGCGCTGGAGTACATCGCCGACGACGAGCTGGTCGAGATTACTCCCAAGAACATCCGCCTGCGCAAGCGTCTGCTCAATGCCACCGACCGCAAGAAGGCCGCCGTCCGCGCCGGTCAGGTCAACAAATAAGCGCTGGGCTTTATAACGTCTAACAAGAAAGG
>CABQXG010000175.1 GCA_902468045.1 uncultured Collinsella sp. | reverse complement strand
GAGCATGGAATGATATGGGTGAGTCCCGGACGGGTGGGATTAGTGCGCCCTGCGAAGCGAGAATGTTTGAGCATGGAATGATATAAGGGCGGCTCCGACAGAGCGGCGGACATTCGACTAGCGGATATGCGCGGGTTTTCCGCCCCAATAGAAGCGGCAGAAGGCTCGTTTGCGCTTTTGGGGTTTGCCTACGAGCTCCATGGTTGCGATGGCGATGTCCTCGGCTGCGTGTGGACGGCGCAGGACTTCGCCATTGATGAGCAGTGCCTTGAGCGACTCCGGATGATCGTGGAGATGGCGCAACGTCACGATGAGTTCTCGTGCGGTGGTGACATGCATGCTGGCGCCCATGCCGGTGAGCATGGTGGTGTTGGCCTTTTCCTGGCCATAGGACTTGCCCAGCAGGATCATCGGCAGATGAGCGCACAGGCACTCGGTGACGGTGAGTCCGCCCGATTTGAGGATTGCCAGGCCGCAGCCGTGCATGAGGGCCGCCATATCGTCCACGTAGTCCAGAACCGTGACGTTGTCGAGCTTCATGGCGTCGAAGAGCGTTTTGAGTCGGGTGGCGTATTCCTTATCCTTGCCCGGTAAAAAGACGAAGTGCATGTCCTCAAAGCTGCGTAAGAAGGGGAGCGTGTGGTCCATCGCGGCACGGAAACGCACGTATGGTTGGGGCAAACTGGCGCCGGCCATCACCAATACGATGGTTTTGTCTATGGGGAGATTGAACTTGCCGAGCTCATCCTCGCGTTTGTAATCGGTATCGAAACCGGCTCGGATGGGGATGCCCGTTATGCGGATCTTTGACTCGGGAACTTTGCGCGGGCGCAGCGTTTCGGCCATAAACTCGTTGGCCACGCAGAACAGGTCGGTGTCCTTGTGGGGCCAAAAGCCTTCGACTTCATAGTCTGTTGGTACGCAGATGACCGGATAATCGATACCCGTAATTACGCGGGCGCCCACGGCAACATTGGCTGCTGTGATGTGCGTTGCGACCACGGCTATAGGCCTGCGGCGACGAATATATTCGTTGAAGGCGGGGAACATAATTCGCGACCATGCCGTGCCGCCACCCCAGAGAAGATGTCCCGTAAGCGTATATCGCCAGGTCAGGTCGTAAATGGGGCGTGTGGCTCCCGTAAAAGAAGCCGCGGTCTTATTGCCGTCGAATTTAATACGTCCAAAATCAAGGATATCGAGTACTTCAATTTCAATATCCTCAGGGATTCCCTTGGTGCCGCGGATAAGGTCAAATGCTTGTGCAATCGCGTTGGCGGCGGCTTTGTGGCCCGATCCAACCGATGCGTGCACAATGGTTACCAGGGGTTTTTGTGTAGGTGAAACGGTCATTTGCTCCGGTTGGGGAGTGGCTTGCATGGGCAGGGGAGCGCTATTGCTCGTCTGCGTTTGATCCATCGATAACTCCCCTTCAGCTTTGTTACGCGATTTATCATTGTAGTGCATGAGTGTCATGTTCACGTAAATTTGGGTATGAGCTCAAAGAACGACAACGTTTCGACGAGAGGATTCTTCATGACTACCGATCAGCCGATTGATGTTGCGATTATCGGTGGAGGCCCCGCGGGCTATGCTGCCGCCATTTACGCTGCGCGTGCCAACCTGACGACGACCGTGATTGAGCAGGGCATGTCGGGTGGACAGATCGCCACGACCAATGAAGTCGAGAACTATCCGGGCATTCCGCTCTTGAGTGGCGCCGAACTCGGCGAGCGTTTTCAGCAGCATGCAGAGGGCCTGGGAGCACAGGTTACATGGAGCATGGTTACGGGTATCGATTACGATGCCGATACAGCGCTGTTTACGGTGCATCACGATTTGGGCGATATGTTGGCCTCGAGCGTTATCGCTTGCATGGGTGCCACGCCGCGATCTGCTGGTTTTGTTGGCGAGGATACGTATCGCGGTCGCGGCGTTTCGTATTGCGCGACGTGCGACGGCATGTTCTTTCGCGGGAAGCAGGTCTTTGTCATCGGCGGCGGCAATGCTGCCTGTGAGGAAGCTCTCTTCTTGTCAGAAATTGCCAGCAGCGTGACCATCGTTTTGCGCCGCGATCAGTTCCGTGCCCCCGATGGTGTTGTTCAAAAAGTTCTTGCAAAAGACAATATTTCAGTTAGGTACCAAACTAGTATTGTGGAGCTATCGGGCGAAGCCATGCCAACGACGATTTCCTTTAAGGACAATGCATCCGGCGAGACTCATACCGAGTCATTTGAGCCCGGCTCGTTTGGCATCTTTGTCTTTTCCGGAACGCAGCCCCATACCGAGCTTGTTGAGCATTTAGTCGATCTGGCGCCTGATGGCGGCATTTTGACTGATGAATCCATGGCGACCCGCACGCCAGGTCTATTTGCCGCTGGCGATATCCGTTCCAAACGTTTACGCCAGGTTGTGACTGCTGTTTCGGACGGAGCCATAGCAGCAACGAGCGCATACGCGTTTCTCCGTGGATAAGTACGATAAGATATATTATGTAAGGTTGCTATCTTTAAAACAAAGTGGTTGGACGGTGCGCATCAATGTGCTGTCCAACCACTTTTACTTTCCTGCTATATAGTATGCAAAACTAGATAACCTAGAATACAATATAGCTAATGAACGGAGGATCCTTATGAACCACGCCAAACGCGTTATCCCGATGTCCGATTCGTCGGTCAGCATTAAGCCTGAGGATATTCAGCCCACTGTGCTGCCCGATGCATTTATTCAGTCCGATATCGTGCGCAAACTCAATACGTTGAGTCTGCCGCGCTATGACCAGTTGCCCAATGTGACGCTCTACCGCGACCAGGTCATTGAGTATGTTGCGCTGTGGATGGAGCCGCTGTCTATTTGCGTTGAGCAGCCTGTCATTACGCCATCGATGATCAATAACTACGTGAAGGTCGGCCTGGTGCCTGCTCCGGTCAAAAAGCAGTATGGTCGCGAGCAGATTGCCCGCCTGATCGCTATCTGCATCTTTAAGCAGGTGCTACCTATTGCTGCGGTGCAGGCGCTCTTTAACATTCAGCGTTTGAGCTACGATGCCCCGACGGCCTTCGACTATGTGGTCGATCAGCTCGAGGCATCGATTCGTTCGGCGTTTTCTGTCGAGCAGACGCCGGTTCCCGATACGGCGCATCAGGTAACGCGTGAGTCGCTGCTTGTGCGCAGCGCGGTTTCATCCTTTGTTTCGAAAGCGTACCTGATGAGCTATCTCAAGTTCAACGGGTTTAATAGCTAGCCGACGTATAAAACGGGCGGGACAAAGAGCCATCTGTCGCTTTGTCCCGCCCGTATTTTGCTGATTGGACTTTATTTGCCCGAAGCTACGCCCATGCCATAGCCGATGATGAGGCCGTGCATCTCGGCGTAATAGGAATCCAGGCCATTGCAGGGCATAATGATGGTCTTGGAGTCGGGCCAATGCTCAATAATGCGATCGGCCAGCGCCTGGGCGCTCGATACGTTTTCCACATGGTCGATGACGACCTCACCGCCCGTAAAGCCCTCGGCTTCCATGGTGTCGATGATCTTGTTGAGCATCTTCTTTTCGCCACGCGTGTGCCCGACGAGTTCGATTTTACCGGCCTCACTCGCCGTGCCCAAAATGCGGATATTGAGCTTGTTGGCAATGACGCCGGCTGCCTTAGGGATACGTCCGGCTTTGGCGAGGTTTTCGTAATTGCACAAACTGAAGAGGATTTTGCTGTTCTGTTCAAGACTATCGAAGTATGCGCAAGCATCCTCGAATGAGACATCCGGGTTGCTTGCAAGATAGCGGTCGAACAGCAGGAAA
>CABQXG010000174.1 GCA_902468045.1 uncultured Collinsella sp. | reverse complement strand
GCTATGGTTGGCGTAGTTTTGGACCTCGGTCGTGGTGCCCTTGGCCTTGAGCGGCGAGTTGCAGTTGAGGGTGACGTTGGGGTTCATGCCGTTTTGGATGGCGGTTGCCAGCGTAAAGGCCTTAAAGGTGGAGCCAACGGGACGCTTGGCCGTGGCATGGTTTACGTGGTTCTCGTCGGCGTTGTAGTCGTAGCCGCCCACCATGCACTTGATGTAGCCGGTCTTGGGGTCGACGACGACCATGCCCATATCCAGGCCGTCGAGTGAGAGCGTGTCGAGCTGCTGGCGGACGGCATTCTCTGCCACCTGCTGCATCGTGGGGTCGATGGTGGTCTTGACGGTCAGACCGCCCTTAAAGAGCACGTCGGTCGAGAACTCCTGCTCCAGCAGCTGCTTAACATAGGCGACAAAGTAGGGCTGCGAGTATACGTCGACGCCGCTGCCCGAAATCTCGGTCACGTTGAGGGTGATGGGCTCGGCCTGTGCGGCATCGTGCTCCTCCTGCGTGATGTGGCCCAGGCGCAACATGTTGTCAAGGACCTTGTTGCGACGGGACAGCGCCAGGTCGGGGTTGACAGTGGGGTCGTACTGCGAGGGCGAGTTGGGAAGGCCGATGAGCAGCGCGGCCTCGCTCAGGGTGAGGTCGGCGGCGCTCTTGGACAGGTAGGTCTCGGCGGCGGCCTCAATACCGTAGGCGCCGTGACCGTAATAGATGGTGTTGAGGTACATCATGAGGATCTCGTCTTTGGAGTACATGTCCTCCATCTTGACGGCGATGTAGGCCTCGCGCACCTTACGCTCGATGGTCGAGTCGAACTGCTCCTCCTGCAGGATGGTGTTGCGCACCAGCTGCTGGGTGATAGTCGAGGCGCCTTCGTGCCCGCCGCCGAGGGTTGCCACCGCAGCACGCGCGATACCCCACAGGTCGATACCGCCGTGCTCGTAGAAGCGCTCGTCCTCGACGTCAACGGTGCCCTGCAGCACGTAGGGGGAGACCTCGTCCTTGGTGATGGACTTGCGGTTTTGCGTGTAGAAGCTCGCGATCTTGTTGCCGTTGCAATCGACGATCTCGGTGGGCTCGCTCACCAGATACGCGTTGGCGTCGGTGTAGTCGGGCAGATCGGACAGCCAGCGGTTGACGTTGCCGACCATGCCGATGCCAAATGCCACGCCCGCAATCAGCAGAAAGCCCAAAAACGAGAGCAGGATTATGGGCAGAGCATGCGTCTTTGAACGGCTGCGTCCCTGTCGTTGGCGAGGACCCATATATTGACCTCCAGGTATGTCGTGCCGGACGGTGGATGTGCCGTCGGGGCAGGATGGACATAAGTTATTACACGATAAACCAAACGGGGCGCGCGAGGCCTCGTGTATGCTGGAAGACGGCATTTTTCAGAGTGAATGCATACCTTGGTAAGGAGTTTGTCGATGGCGATTCGGACGATGGGGCCGAGCGGACAATACGAGACTGGATTGGATGCTGCCGGTGCGGCGCTGCCCGAGCTGCTGGCGCCGGCGGGCGGGCTCGACCAGATGCTTGCGGCCATCGCCGCGGGTGCCGATGCCATCTATGCGGGGTTGGGCGGCTTTAACGCCCGTGTGAGCGCCCATGGCTTTACGGATGACGAGTTTGCGCGCGGCTGCGCCGTGGCGCATGCCCATGGCGTGCGTGTGTACGTGACGCTCAACGTGTACGTGTTTGACGATGAGTTGTCCGACGCGGTGGCGCTGGGAGCTCATGCACTGGAGCTGGGCGCCGATGCTCTGATTGTCGCCGATGCCGGGCTGGCTTGTGTACTGCGCACGGTGATTCCCGGGGTCGAGATTCACCTGTCCACGCAGGCGGGCGTTCATAGCGAAGGCGCCGTGCGGCTTGCCGCCGATGAGCTGGGGGTCGAGCGCGTGACGACGGCACGCGAGCTGACGGTCGACGAGATTGCGGCGCTATGTGCCACGGGCGTGCCCATCGAGGTATTCTGCCACGGTGCGATTTGCATCGGTTATTCGGGGGCGTGCGAGTTCTCGGCCCTGCGGCGTGGGCGCTCGGCGATGCGCGGCGACTGCACGCAGCCGTGCCGTCTGGCGTACGACCTGGTGGACGAGGCGGGACAGAGCGTTGTCGCCGTCGAGGGAAATCGCCTGCTGTGTCCGCGCGACTATTTGGGTATTGCGCATCTGCCCGAGCTTGTAGATGTCGGCGTGGCGTCGCTCAAGATCGAGGGGCGCATGAAGAACCCCGACTATGTATTCAACGTGGTGCGGGTGTGGCGCCGGGCACTCGATATGCTGTGCGACGGCGCGTGGGACCCCGGTGCCGTGGAAGGGCTTGAGCGTGAGCTGGGAAGGTCGTTTAACCGTGGGTTTACCGATGCGTACCTGCGAGGGCGTTCGGGTGCCGAGCTGATGAGCTTTGAGCGCGCAATTAACCAGGGCGTGCGCGTGGGGCGTTTGGTCGCTGTGGGCCACGAAGAGGTGACCGTTGAGCTCGACGCCGCCGTGGCGGCGGGTGACACGCTCGAGATTCGGTTCTATCCGGGTGTCGACGCGCGTCCCGATGTGCCCAAGCGCTGGCCGCAGGTGTCCTGCCCGGTGGATGCCGCAGCGGGGAAGCGCGTCGTCGTGCATTGCAAGCGTAAGATGGACGCGGGCTGCGAGGTGTACCTGATTCGCAGCGCCGGCGTGCTGGATCAGACGGCGGCGGTGTTGGAGCGTATGCGGGCCGAGGCGGATGCGATTGCGCCCGTTTCGCATGCCGTTGAGGTGCTGCCCTTTGAGGGCGTTGCTGTGGATGGCTGTGCGTCGACGGAGTTGGTGGAGTGCGCGGTTCCCACTCGCATGGTTTTTGCTTGGCAGCTGATGGATGCCGACCCGCGCGGAGAACTCGATTTGTCCGACGCCGTTGTGGTGCTTGACGAGGTGTGCCGCGCGAGTGACGCTGACTGGACCCGCTCACTGATGCAGCGTGCCGGGCGCGTCGTCTGCCGCAACCTGGGACAGGTGGTGATCGCTCGCGAGCTGGGCGTGACGTTTGACGTGGCGGCGCCGGTGTTCTGCGCGAATCGGGCCACGCTTACCTGGCTGCGCGGACTCGGTGCGGGGCGGGTGTACTTGCCGGCCGAGTTGCTCGGCAATGATGCGGAGCGTATTGCCGAACTGGCTGCTGAACCCGGCGTCTTGGGTCCGGTCGACGCCGACCGTCCCGAGCTTATGGTGTGCGAGCACTGCCTGCTGGCCGCCGAGAGCGTCTGCGCCACCGATGCGACGGGGCGGGTCCGTTGCCGCGACTGCTTGCGTCGTCGGCAGGTGCGCTATCTGGTCGAGCGTGACGGTACGCGTCTGCCAGTTGCCATTGACGCATGCGGCAGGACGAGGATTTTCCTGTCGTAGGTGCCGCGTCGCGTCAGTTTGTTATCATAAGAGAGTTTATGGACTTCCAGCACCGCCGTTTTCGGCGAGGGTGCTATAGCAAAAGGAGGATACCCAATGCTGTCTGTTGACGAGCAAATGCGTATCATCACCTCGGGCGCAGCGCAGATCGTTCCCGAGGCCGACCTTCGCAAGAAGCTTGAGAAGGGCAAGCCCCTCAACATCAAGCTCGGCGTCGACCCCACCAGCCCCGACCTGCACCTGGGCCACGCTGTGCCGCTGCGCAAGATGCGTCAGTTCCAGGACCTGGGCCACAACGTCACCCTCATCATCGGCAACGGTACCGCGTTGATTGGCGACCCTTCGGGCAGAACCGATCTGCGCCGCATGATGGACGTCGAGGAGATCGATGCAAATGGCAGAAAATTCAAAGACCTGTTT
>CABQXG010000173.1 GCA_902468045.1 uncultured Collinsella sp. | reverse complement strand
TTACTCAACAGTTATTTGAATTTGAAGATCTTTGAGGCAAGATGGTATAGGCCGAGTGTGGTTTTGTCTCCGGCCCGTCCACGCAGGTTGGTAAAGAATCCGACCACGCCGTAGCGAGCGCGACGATACATGCGTTCGTCGTACTCCTTCAGGTCGTTCCACAGCGTCTTCAGGCGCTCATCGGCACAATCTTCCTCGGAAAGCTTGGTGAGCACCGAGCAAATCGCCATCATCATGGTGAAGTAGCCCATCATGTACGAACGCAGACGCGAGGACTCGACGTCCTGGTACAGGTGGAACGATTCCATCATGATGCGCGTTACGCGGAACTGCTGGCCCAGGCGCTTGACCATCGTGGCCTCATTGACGCTCTGACCCTCGCGACCGATAAAGTAGCGATAGAGGTCGATGTCGGCGTAGTACATGGTCTTGCAGCGCGGCAGCGGCACGTATGCGTAGATATTATCCACGTAGAACGTGTGTGCCGGCATAGGCAGATTGGACTCGCGCAGTACATCGGTGCGATAGCACAGGCTGTGCATGAGCAGGTTCTGATCGGGACGGAAGTGTCCGATCTGGTCCCAAGAGAAAATCTTTTTGCGCGGCAGGGCAAATTTGTAGCCAATAGCGGTATGCGTGCCCTCGTAAACCTTCTCGTACACGTAGTTCGAGATAAACAGGTCAACGCGCTGGTCGCGCTCCTCAAAGCCACGCAGAATCGACAGCATGGTCGAAAGGGCAGCGCCGTCAAGCCAGTCGTCCGAATCAACAACCTTGTAGTAGGTGCCCTGTGCCTCGCGCAGACCCGAAAGGACGGCAATACCGTGGCCGCCGTTCTCCTGGTGTACCGCGCGAATGATACCGGGATAACGCGCCTCCCACTCATCGGCCTTATCGGCCGTCTCGTCCTTGGAGCCGTCGTCCACCACGATAATCTCGATATCGGTGGCGTAATTGCTCCCCTCCAAGATGGAGGTGATGCAATGGTCCATGTCCTTGGCGGCGTTATACGAGGGAATACCGAATGTTATGACTTTATGCATGGCAGGCGATAATCTCATCCGAAAGATCGAGGGCGGAATTGGTCACAGCGTCCATATCGTAGTAACGATACTCGGCCAGACGACCCACCGGGTGGAAGTTCGTCAGATTCTGGACGCGCTCAAGATAGCGCTCATAGAGCTCACGGTTCTCGGGCTCAAGAATGGCGTAGTACGGTGTCTCGCCCGAGCCGGGCGTATAGGCCTTGGAGTACTCCTTCATGATGGTGGTCTTGCCGGGCAGGACCTGACCGGTCATGTTCTTGAACTCGGTGATACGCGTGTAGTCCTCGCTCGTGGTGTAGTTGACGGTGCCCACGGGCTGGAACTGGTCCATATCGAGCGTCTCGAACTTCATATCGAGCGTGCGGTACGGCAACGCACCCAAGTCGAGGTTGAACAGCTCGTCGAGTGGACCGGTATAGACAATCTCGCCACCATAGACCTTGCCGTCGATCTTGACGGTGCTCTCGTCGATCTCAAAGAGATCGCGGGCGTCCACGTCGCAGAACACGTCGATCAGGTCGTGGTCGAGCATGTGCTCAAAGAGAGCCGTGTAGCCCTCCTGCGGCATGCCCTGGAAGGGGGCTTGCGGGAAGTAGCGGTCATCATCGCCCACAAAGACGGGAACGCGGCCGGTGATCGAGGGATCGATCTGATCGGGCGTCTGGCCCCACTGCTTCATGGTGTAATGCAAAAAGACGTTCTCGTAGACGTAATCGGCGACCTCGGCCAAGTCGGGGTCGTTCTTCTTACGCAGCTCCATAATGGGCACCTTGACATCCTTGCCAAAGGTCTCCACGAGCTTCTGATACAGCTCCTCGCCGCGCTCGTCACCAAAGGCGAGCTTGAGACTCGCATGGTTGAAGGGCACGGGCATAAGGGTACCGTTGATGTTGGCGAGCACCTTGTGCTGATAATCCGTCCACTTGGTAAAGCGCGACAGGAAATTGTGCACGCGCTCGTTAAAGGTGTGATAGATATGCGGACCGTACTCGTGGATCAGGATTCCGGCCTCGTCAGTGCAGTCATAGGCATTGCCCGCAATGTGGCTACGGCGCTCCAAAACGGCAACTCGATAGCCGATGGTCTCGGCGAGACGGCGGGCACAAACGGCACCGGCATATCCAGCACCGACGACAATCATGTCGTACGCGCCGGCGTTAAAGCCTTCAGGCAGGCCTGAGGTAATCTGCATCGATACTCCTTGTCAAAAGCCACGGGCTCGTTAGCTGGGCTTTTCTCGAACATTCTTCGAGACACATTTATCAGAGCGATTATAGCGCTAATGCGTCCTATAATGAGCTTGCCACACAAGGAAAGCTCAAGCACCGCGGCGAACATTAACGTAAGGTAAACCCGCTAGCAGCGGGTTTATTCGTGAACAGCCGGGCGCCTGGAGCTTAGCGAAACGCTTGTAAGGAGTAACATGAGCGATTTCCTAAACCGTATGAAGTCTGCCGCCAAGGCCGACCTTAAGACGATCGTCCTGCCCGAGGGCGAGGATCCGCGCACTATCGTCGCGGCCACTAAAATCATCGAGGAGGGCCTGGCAAAGATCGTCATCCTGGGCAACCCCGACGAGATCAACGTTCCCGGCGCTACCGTCATCGACCCGCGCAATGCCGAGAAGCACGAGGAGTACGCGCAGAAGTTTGCCGAGCTCCGCGCCAAGAAGGGCGTTACCATCGAGCAGGCTCGCGCCCAGGTGATGGACGCCACCTACTTTGGCACCATGATGGTCAAGATGGGCGATGCCGACGGCCTGGTCTCCGGCGCCTGCCACTCCACCGCCGACACCCTGCGCCCCGCGCTTCAGATCCTCAAGACCGCCCCGGGCACCAAGCTGGTCTCGGCCTTCTTCGTGATGTGCACCGACACCCCGCAGTTCGGCACCGACGGCACGCTGATCTTCGCCGACTGCGGCCTCAACATCAACCCGTCCTCCGACGAGCTCTCCGAGATCGCCATCGCCTCCGCTCACTCCTGGTCCACCTTCATGGGCAACGTTGAGCCGCACGTGGCCATGCTCTCCTACTCCACCATGGGCTCCGCCGGCGGCGAGGTCGCCAAGAAGGTCCAGGAGGCTGTGAAGTTCTGCAAGGAGAAGGCTCCCGAGCTCGCCATCGACGGCGACCTGCAGCTCGATGCCGCTATTGTCCCCACCGTCGCCCAGCTCAAGGCTCCCGGCTCCTCCGTTGCCGGCAAGGCCAACGTGCTCGTGTTCCCCGACCTCGAGGCCGGCAACATCGGCTACAAGCTGGTCCAGCGCTTCGCCGGCGCCGACGCCTACGGCCCCATCCTGCAGGGCATCGCCAAGCCGGTCAACGATCTGTCGCGCGGCTGCTCTGCTGACGACATCGTGGGTGTCGTGGCCATCACCGCCGTCCAGGCTCAGATGGCTGAGTAGCGGACATATCCCCTCGGGACAGGAATTTCCACCTGCTAGCAAAAAGGCCTCCGGAGCTGTTGCTCTGGAGGCCTTTCGTTTACTTGCAAATGCGAGCGTTAGTTTTTCTTGGTCAGACGCTCGACGTCGTGGGCGATCATGTATTCCTCGTCGGTGGGGATGACCATGACCGTGACGGCGGAACCGGCGGCACTGATGACCTGCGGGCCGTTGCCCACGGCCTCGCGGTTCTTGTTGTTGTCGATGCGTACGCCCAGCCACTCAAAGCAGTCGCAGAAGGCCTTACGGATCGACCAGTCGTTCTCGCCGATGCCGGCGGTAAAGGTAATGGTGTCCACGCCCGCCATGGAAGCGATCA
>CABQXG010000172.1 GCA_902468045.1 uncultured Collinsella sp. | reverse complement strand
CGGCCTGTGCCGCACCGAGCACATGTTCCTGGGCGACCGTAAGAACATCATCCAGAGCTTTATCCTGTCTGACGATGAGGCCGTGAAGCAGCAGGCCCTGGCCGACCTGCTCAAGGTTCAGACCGAGGACTTCCTCGCGATGTTCAAGACCATGTCCGGTCGCGATGTGGTCGTCCGCCTGCTCGATCCGCCGCTTCATGAGTTCCTGGATAATCCTCGCGAGCTCGAGGTCGCCATCACCAAGAAGGAAGCCGCCGGCGCCAGCGAGGAAGAGCTTGCAGCCCTGCGCGCCCGCCTGCGTCGTATCGACGGCATGGTCGAGTCCAACCCGATGCTCGGCCTGCGCGGTGTGCGCCTGTCCGTCGTCTTTAGTGATCTGCCGCTCATGCAGGTTCGCGCCGTCGCCACGGCTGCTGCCCGCCTCATCAAGGAAGGCGTCGACCCGCGCCCCGAGATCATGGTTCCGCTCGTTTCCATCACGGCCGAGCATGTCCAGACGCGCGAGGTCATCGAGCGTGTCATCGCCGAGGTATCCGCCGAGGAGGGCGTCGAGCTTAACATTCCCGTGGGCACGATGCTCGAGCTGCCGCGTGCCTGCATGGTTGCCGACGAGATCGCCCATCATGCCGACTTCTTCTGCTTTGGCACCAACGACCTCACGCAGACGACCTTCGGCTTCTCCCGCGACGACGCCGAGGCCAAGTTCATCCCGCTGTACATGCACAAGAAGATCTTGAAGAACAACCCCTTCGAGACCATCGACTCGGCGGTACTCGAGCTGGTGCGCATGGCCGTCGAGAAGGGTCGCGCCACCAATCCCGACATGCACTTTGGCGTGTGCGGCGAGCACGGCGGCGACCCCAAGTCCATCAAGGGCCTGTTTAACGTGGCCGACGTGGATTACGTGTCCTGCTCGCCCTATCGCGTACCCCTCGCACGTCTTGCGGCCGCCCAGGCCAAGCTCGAGGCCAAGCGTTCCGCCTAACGTTTTGGGCGTAGACGCCTAGTGTAGCCCCCCTCATGCCGCCCGTCTCATTTGTGAGACGGGCGGTTATCATGTGCGGGTTTTGTCTTTTTGTCTGCGTAAAAAATTGTTCTTGCAGCAGAAACCCGCGCGTGTATACTCGAATACGTTTGTTCAACTACGTGCCGGCCATGGTGGTACGGCACCTCTAGAAGAGTAAGGAATTGCACATGGATTACATCCGCGCAATCGAGCGTCAGCAGATCCGCGAGGACATTCCTCAGGTTCGCGTCGCCGACAACGTCAAGGTTCACTACCGCATTAAGGAAGGCGACCGCGAGCGCATCCAGGTCTTCCAGGGCGACGTCATCCGCATGGCCGGCGCCGGTGCCCGCGAGACCTTCACCGTCCGCAAGATGTCCTTCGGTGTCGGTGTTGAGCGTACCTTCCCGCTTCACAGCCCCAAGATCGCCAAGCTCGAGGTCGTTCGTCATGGTCGCGTCCGTCGCGCCAAGCTGTACTACCTCCGCGACAAGGTGGGCAAGGCTGCTCGCATCCCCGAGAAGCGCTAAGAAGATCGCAGCGTCTGTCCACTCGTTTGGACGTAAGGGTCACCTTCGGGTGGCCCTTCTTTTTATCTGATTTGCATGCAAGGAGGGCCTGGTATGGCCAATATGACGAGCTCGGTTTCGGCATCGCAGGTTGCCGGAGAGCTAGCGAGCGCAACGTTTGAGGAGATCCCCGCCCTCGTGGAGCATTATCGCGAGGACCCGCGCCAGCAGGTGATCAAGGCTTGTGAACGCGCCCTCAAACGCCATGCTAAGGAACTTGCCGAGCGCGAGCGCGTCAATGACATGTACGAGCTTATGCATGAGTTTGGCGGCGATGGGGTGGTTGTTGGTGTCGACGAGGTGGGTCGCGGATCGGTGGCCGGTCCCCTGACGGTGTGTGCCGTGTGCCTTCCCATGGAGCCGCGCGTCTGGGGCATCAACGATTCCAAAAAGCTCACGCCGGCGCGCCGCGAGTTGCTCTCAGTGAAGATTGCCGAGGTGGCGACGGCGATCGGTTTTTGCCATATCGCGCCTAAGGATATCGATGAGATGGGCATGGCCCGTGCTATCCGTACCGCCGTTGCGGGCGCCGTGGCCGATACGGGGCTCGAGCCCGACTGCGTCCTCATGGATGGCAACCCCTTGGGCGCTGTTCCTAACGAGCGCGATGTGGTGAAAGGCGATGCCAAGATCGCCTGCATCGCCGCAGCGTCCATCATGGCCAAGGTCACGCGTGACGAGATGATGGTCGAGTACGACGCCGAGTACCCCGAGTACCATCTGGCCGAGTCGAAGGGCTATGCGAGCCCCGAGCACATCGAGGCCATTCGCAAACATGGACTTTGTCCGCTGCATCGCGTGAGCTTTTGCGGAAACTTTCTGCAGACTGAGCGCCTTTTCTAGGCCAATTGTGGAGACAGGGACCTCTGGGGTTTTATAAACCTGCTGGTAGCTGGCCGTATGCAGCACCATTGCTGCGTACGGCCCGTTTTTTGTCGGCATTTGGTCAGCTTTTGGTTTGCTTCCGGTACTTACCCGCATGAAAGGTGCCCTCATCATCGGGGCAATGCAGTGTGCGGGAAAGGAGACCCCATGAGTGCCGCAAGCAAAAAGAGCAAGACGCAGCAGCTCAAGGAGCGTTGGGAAAACGGCGAGCTCGACTGCGGGGCGATGACGCCCGAGTTTATCAAGGGACTCAGTCCCCGCGAGCTGGGCATGCTGGGCGAGCTGATCACCATCGACTACTTTAACGAGCGCGGCTACACCTTGCTGGAGCAGGGTTATCGTTGCACCGAGGGCGAGGCCGATCTGGTGCTGCTCGATGAGCTCGACGATGTCGTGGTGATGGCCGAGGTCAAGACCAGACGCGTTGCGCTGGATTGCAACACGCGGGTCTTTCCCGAGGAGGCCGTGGACGCCCAAAAGCAACGCCGCTACCGCCGCATCGCAAGTTGCTATCTCATGGAGCATTATCCGCTCAAGGCGATTCGCTTCGATGCCGTGGGCGTCACCATCCGCGACGGGCATATTGCCGAGATCGAGCACCAGTACAACGCGTTCGATTGGCAGGTGTCGTGATGGCGTTCGAGACGTTTGCCGTTCACGCGGCCTGCATCCGCGGCGTCGAGGCGATTCACGTCACGGTCGAGGTCTCGCTTGCCGGCGGCGTTCCGGGCATTCAGATGCTCGGCATCCCGAGTATGGAGGTGATGGAGTCACGTGGTCGTATTCGCTGTGCGATGCGCTCGGCCGGCTTTGAGATCCCGCGCTCGGGCATTACGGTCAATCTGGCGCCCGGCGATATTCGCAAGACCGGTAGCGGCTTTGATCTGCCCATCGCCATCGCGGTTCTAGCGGCCGATGGTCAGATTCCCCGCGACAACCTCGATCGTTGTCTTATCGCCGGCGAGCTCGGCTTGGACGGCACGGTGCTTCCTGTCAAAGGCGAGGTGGCGTTTCAGCTATTGGCTCGCGACATGGGGCTGTCTTTTATCGCCGGCAGGTCCGACCAGCATGTGCCACTCGCGGGCGTGGATTGCGGCTTTATCGACCATCTGTCTCAGCTTGCTCACGGCATGGGCGATGCCGCACGGCACTACTTGGATTCCGAGGGTGTCGAGGCGACCTTTGAGCCCGAGCTCGACTATGCCGACGTGCTGGGGCAGGAAGTCGCTAAACGCGGCATGGCGCTTGCGGCGGCAGGAGAACTCGGCTTGCTCATGATCGGCTCGCCTGGTTCGGGCAAGACGATGCTCGCACGCCGTATGACCGGCATCCTGCCCGAGCTTTCCTTTGAGGATCA
>CABQXG010000171.1 GCA_902468045.1 uncultured Collinsella sp. | reverse complement strand
TTTGGCGACGACGCCGCTGTGGTGGCTGGCATTGGCTGGAAAGACGGACGCCCCGTAACGGTCATCGCCATCGAGCGCGGCACCACGACCAAAGAGCGTATGCGCCGCAACTTTGGCATGGCACATCCCGAGGGTTACCGAAAAGCGCGTCGCCTTATGCGTCAGGCCGAAAAGTTTGGACGACCGGTTCTGTGCCTGGTCGATACTTCGGGCGCGTTTTGCGGCATCGGTGCCGAGGAGCGCGGCCAGGGCGAGGCGATTGCCCAGAATCTCATGGAGATGAGCGGCCTTAAGACGCCGATTGTCTCGGTGGTGACAGGCGAGGGCGGCTCTGGTGGCGCGCTGGCGCTGTCCGTGGCCGACCGCATCCTGATGCTCTCGAGCTCGGCCTATTCGGTCGTGAGCCCCGAGGCCTGTGCGTCGATCCTGTGGAAGGATACCGAGCGCGCGAATGAGGCCGCCGAGGCGCTTAGGCTCACGGCTCCCGACCTGTTGGCGCTCGGTATCATCGACGGCATTGTTGACGATAGGGGCCTGTCGCATGAGGAGATCGCCGGCGCCGTCATGTCCTCGGCATTTGATGCCTTCGATACGCTTGGGCGGCTCGACGACGCGACCCTCACAAACCTCCGCTACGAAAAGTACCGCGCAATCGGTCAGTACCGCACGATGTGACAAAGGAACAGTCCGCATGTCACATTGGGAAAGGCGTTCCTGTGTCACAAGTTTCTAACACCTCGTTTACAACGACGGTCTCATCAAACGCCATGGCTGTGGTGGATTATCTGTCCAAAAGCATGATGTCGGCGCTGCCGTTTATTGTCTGCGCGGCGTTGTTCCGCACCGTCGCCGTCATTATGGGCGAAGGCATGCTGGGCCTGTGGTCTGCCGATTCCGATATCTATCGCCTGTTCTACAGTTGGCTCTATAACGCCGGCTACTACTTCTTGCCCGTTTATCTTGGTTGGGCGGCCGCTCGCCAGCTCGGTTGCTCGGAGCAGCTGGGCATGATGCTGGGCGGCGTATTGATTGCGCCCGATCTGCTTAAGCTCGTCGATGCCGCATCGACGACGGGGGCATCGATGACTTCCGTGTATGGTCTGCTTCCCGCGCCGGTCAACGATTACACGACGACTGTTATTCCGGTTCTCATCTCGGTGCCCGTGCTATGGCGAGTGGAGTGTTTCTTTCAGCGCGTTATCCCTAAGGCCGTGGCGTTTTCGTTTGTTCCGTTTACAACCATGCTTGTCATGGTTCCGGTTTCGCTGTGTATCACGGCGCCGGCGGGCAGCTATCTGGGCATGCTGTTGGGCCAGCTTATGTTTATGCTTGGCAATTCCGGTGGCATCGTGTCGCTGCTCACACTCATGGGGCTTGCCGCGGGTTGGGAGTTTCTTAAGATTGCAGGCGTCAGCAACGTTGTCCTATCGCTTGCCTATGCTCAGTTTATGAGTGTGGGAACGGATTCGTGCATCCTGATCGCCGCGACGATGGCGACGTTCGCCGTTTGGGGCATGCCCTTTGGCGCGTCGCTCCGCGTTGCGGATAAGGACGAGAAGGCACTCATGCTGGGCTATTCAATCTCGGGTATTCTTGGCGGCGTAAGCGAGCCGGCGCTGTACGGTTGCGGCTTTAAATATGGCAGGTGCCTGACGTGCATGGCCATTGGCGGCGCCGTCGGAGGCCTTGTTGCGGCCGTGGGCCACGTTACGGCCTATACCATCGGCATGACGAATGTCCTTATGGTCATTGGCTTTGCCACGGGCGGCATCTCGAACCTGCTGTGGTGCTGCGTTGCCGGCGGTGTTGCATTTGCGGTGTCTGCGGCGCTGAGCTACTGCTTTGGCGTGGTGCCGGCGCAGGGACAGGCGGCAGAAGACGAAGCCGATTTGTCCGAAACAATGGCGAGCGCTGCTGAAACAAGCGCGTAAACCCGTGCGACTAAAGGGGGATTCCTTTGCCATGCTCCAAGGCCGTGGCCCGTGTGGGTCGCGGCCTTTTTGTATCTGGAGGACAAAGTGGCTACACTACAATCCGTTTGAGCAATAGATATATATAGGCAGTACCGTGGGGGCTGATGAAGATGGTCGAGTGGATCGTTCGTCGTGCGCAGGGCGACCGTGCGCGCGTGGGCACGTTGACGGGCATGGTGTGTATTCTCGCCAATGTTGCGCTTTGTGCTGCGAAGGGCGCAATTGGTGTGGTTTCGGGATCGGTTTCGATCGTGGCGGATGCCATGAACAACCTGT
Source organism: uncultured Collinsella sp. (assembly GCA_902468045.1). Taxonomy (GTDB): domain Bacteria; phylum Actinomycetota; class Coriobacteriia; order Coriobacteriales; family Coriobacteriaceae; genus Collinsella. The sequence continues at coordinate 1,576 of CABQXG010000171.1, read as the reverse complement.
CCGATGCCAGCTCGAATATCGTGAGCGTGCTGGGCTTTAAGCTGGCGAGCAAGCCCGCCGACCCCGAGCATCCATACGGCCATGGTCGCTACGAGTACCTCTCGGGTCTTGTCGTGGCGGCGCTCGTGCTTCTCATTGGCCTTGAACTGGTGAAGTCCTCGTTTGAGCGCATCATCCACCCCGAACCTGTCGAGTTCTCGCTTGCCCTGGTGGCAGTCCTGGCGCTTTCGATGGTTGTTAAGCTGTGGATGGCGGCGCTCAACCAAAAGCTCGGCGACCGTATCGAGTCCGAGACACTGCATGCGACTGCCCAGGATTCCAAGAACGATGTTCTTGCCACGGGCGCCGTGCTGGCGTGCGCAATTGTTTCGCAGGTGACGCACATCAATCTTGACGCATGGGTCGGCCTTGCCGTTGGCGCCTATATTGGCTGGAGCGGCTTTGAACTTATTCAAGATACGGTGAGCCCGCTTTTGGGTCAGTCGCCCGATCCTAAGCTGGTCAAGCACATTCGAGACAAGATCATGAGCTATCCCGGCGTTTTGGGCGTTCACGATTTGATGGTTCACGACTACGGCCCGGGCAGGAAGTTTGCAAGTGCGCATGCCGAGATGGCGGCCGAGGCCAGCCCGCTGGAAAGTCACGACACGCTCGATAACATCGAGCGGTCGTTTAGGGACGAAGACGGCATGATCGTCACGCTCCATTACGACCCCATCGTGACCGACGACCCCAAGGTGGCGAGCATGCGTTTACGCATTAACGCAATGGCTCAGGAGATCGATAGCCGCCTTTCGATTCACGACCTTCGCTGCGTGCCGGGTCCTACGCACACCAATGTGATTTTTGACTGCGTGCGTCCCTCGGATCTGCAGATGAGTGCCGAAGACGTAAAACACGCGCTGGCACAACGGGTCGAGTCGGAATACCCCAAGTCGATTGCCAAGATCACGATCGACGAGGACTATGTCGGTCATACCCACGAGTAGGGCCACGCCGACAAAGCAACTGATGCAGAAGAGGAGAGCATGAAGCGCTTATACCTACTCCGCCACGGTCAGACGGAATTCAACGTCAAAAAGCTGGTCCAGGGCCGCTGCGATTCACCGCTGACCGACCTGGGCCGCAAACAAGCGGGAAGGGCAGCCGCATGGCTCAAGGCCCACGACGTCGTTCCCGACAAAGTGGTCTCTTCGCCCCTAGGCCGAGCCATGGACACAGCTCAGCTTGTCGCATGCGAACTCCTCGGCCCGGACGCAGCAGTCGAGCCCTGTGAAGGCATTATTGAGCGCTGCTACGGCTCCTTCGAAGAAGGCCCCCACGACGCGCTACCCACCGACGTTTGGGATCCGGGCGAGGATTTGGTCCCCTTCGGAGGAGAGGGAAGCAAAGCGTTACAAGAACGCATGGTAGCCACCCTCACCAATATCATGGGCTCCGAGGGCATCGAAACCCTCTTAGCAGTAAGCTACGGCAGCGCCAGCCGCCAATTCATCAAAGCTGCAGCCCCAGAGGGCTTCGAGCTCCCAGCAAAACTCCCCAACTGCGCCATCATGATCTTCAATTTCGATGAGGC
>CABQXG010000170.1 GCA_902468045.1 uncultured Collinsella sp. | reverse complement strand
ACTGGTGCCATGCAAGAGCTCTTTTATCCCCAATATCAAACCGAGATCAAGGTACACGGCGAATGGGTCAAGACGACCAAGCCGCTCTTTCCCGGTTATCTCATCTGCGATACGGCAGACCCTCAAACTGTGCAACAGTATCTGCTACGCATGGACGACTTTGCCCGGGTGCTTTCCCAGGACGGTCAGTTTGTGCCGCTGGCAAAAGAAGAGGTCCAGCTTATTGGCGGCTTTACGCATAGGGGAGACCGCGTAGTGCCCATGAGCGAGGCCCTAAAAGACGGTGACCAGGTCGTAGTTACGGCAGGTCCGCTGCTGGGCCACGAAGGCCTTATCAAAACAATTAACAGACGCAAGAGCACTGCTTATTTGGAGCTCGACCTGTGCGGCCGACGCGCAACCACCCGCGTTGGCCTCGCGGTGCTTTCCAACGAGCAGCGTGTGATGCGCAACCTTAAAAAGGCGATCGCCTAGCTGCGTGCGGTCGCTACGCAGAACAGGGAGTATCCCCGGCCCGGGGACGAAGTGTTGGAAGCGAACGTGTCAGATAAACCTCAATATGCAAAGGATGCGCCCGCGGGGGCAGCGCTCATCGCTCAGGCCATGGACCGGCGTGAAGGCGTTGGTCGCTACAAGGCCATGCAATCCATCATGGACTGGGACCGCTCGCGCCTGGCCTACAGGGCCGTCAAGCGCGCATTCGACATCGTATTCAGCGGTGCCGCGCTCGTCCTCATCGCGATCCCCAGCCTCGTACTCGCCGCTGCTATCCGCCTGGAGAGCGAGGGGAGCCCCTTCTACAGCCAGATCCGAGTGGGACAGACCCGCCCCGACGGAAGCCTGACCACGTTCCGCATGTGGAAGTTCCGTTCCATGTACAGGGACGCCGACGAGCGCCTCGCCGAGCTCAAGGAGCAAAACGAGATCGCCGGCGCCATGTTCAAGATGAAGGAGGACCCGCGCGTCACCAAGATCGGGAAGTTCATCCGCAAGCACTCCATCGACGAGTTCCCGCAGTTCGTCAATGTATTCCTGGGCCAGATGTCCGTGGTGGGTCCACGCCCGCCGCTGCCCAACGAGGTCGCTGAGTACACCGAGTACGACCTGCAACGCCTGGCCGTGAAGCCCGGGATAACCGGATGGTGGCAGGTCACTGATCGAAACTCAACTGATTTTGATGGCATGGTGCAGCGCGATCTTGAGTACATCGTTAATCGAGGCATTTTGACCGACCTCAAAATTATTGTCTTGACTGTTATTGAGGTCATCACCGGCAAGGGTGCGTGCTAGATGCGCATCGCGATGATCGGGCATAAGAGGTACGGTTCGCGAGAGGGCGGCGTGGAGGTCGTTGTGACCGAGCTCGCCCGCCGCATGGCGGCGCTCGGCCACGAGGTTACCTGCTACGACCGCTCCGGCGCGGACGTCATGACGGGCGATGCCGCTGAGGGCCGCGAGCACATGGTCGACGGCGTGCGTGTCGTGCCGGTTAAGACAATCGACAAGAAGGGCCTCGCTGCCCTCTCGTCTTCATATTTTGCTACCAAGGCGGCTATCAAGGACCGTCCCGATGTGATTCATTATCATGCCGAGGGCCCTTGCGTGCCGCTTGCACTGGCCAAGCGCGCTGGCATTCGTACCGTGGCCACCATCCACGGCCTGGACTGGCAGCGTGCCAAGTGGGGCAGGCTCGCCAGCGCCTACATCAAGATGGGGGAGAAGACCGCTGCGACCAAGGCTGATGGGCTGGTTGTGCTCTCTGAGGGTGTTGGGCGTTATTTCATGGAAGCCTATGGTCGCGAGGCGGTCTTTATCCCTAATGGCGTTGATGCCAAGGAGGCCCTTTCGGCGAGCGTCATCAAAGAGAAGTGGAATCTCGAGAAGGGCTCCTACCTTCTCTATCTTGGCCGTTTAGTGCCCGAGAAGCGCCCTGAGCTGCTGATAGAGGCATTCAGGGCCCTTGATACCAATAGGCGCCTAGTCATCGCTGGCGGGAGCTCCGATACCTCAGCATATGAGAAGGAGCTGCGCGCCGCGGCCCAAGGCGACAATCGCATAGTGTTCACCGGTTTTGTCACCGGCGAGCCCTTGGCTGAGCTGTATTCCAACTGCTACGCCTACGTGCTGCCTTCCGACGTGGAGGGCATGCCCATGAGCCTGCTGGAGGCCATGGCCTATGGGTGCTGCTGCGTGACGAGCGACATCCCTGAGTGCGCGGATGTCCTCGCGGGCAACGGCGTGACGTTCGAGAAGGGGAGTGCCGGTTCCCTGTGGGCCGCGCTGCAAGGCCTGCTTGCGGACGCTGACCGCGCAGGCGCCCTCAGCACCGCCGCCAAGGCGCACGTCGAGAAAACCTACAACTGGGATTCCGTCGTCGAGCGGACCCTCGAGCTCTACAGGGGGAGTGGCCGATGAAGATTATCCTGGTCAACAAGTTCCATTACCTCAAGGGCGGTTCCGAGACATACTACTTCGGACTCGCTGAGGGCCTGAAGGCCCTTGGGCACGAGGTGCATTTCTTTGCAATGGAGGGTTCTGAGAACGTTCCCTGCGAGGATTCCGACCTTTTTGTGTCCGCAAAAGACTACAACGGCCCCACCTCGCTGACTCAGAAAGTTTCGGCGGCGACGTCACTGATATATTCAAAAGAGGCAAGGGATAAATTCCAAGCCCTCTGCGAGCGCGTCCACCCGGACGTCGTGCACATGAATCTCGTGCATCGGCAGATCACGCTCTCCATTCTGGACGTCCCATATCTCAAACAGCATAGGGTTCCGGTCCTGTTCACTTCCCACGATTACATTCTGGTCTGCCCGAATTACGTGATGCTCGATGGCTCGGGTGCTGTGTGCGATGCCTGTTTGGGTGGTCATTTCTCTAATTGTCTAAAGCGTAAATGCGTGAAGGGTTCCACTGCAAAGAGCGGTATGGGCATGCTCGAAGCGGACTATCTTAAGCTGCATGGCTCGTACAGCAAGATCGACCGCATCATCGCGCCCTCGCAATTCATGAGGAACAAGCTTCTCGAGGGCGGTTTTCCCACCCAGCAGGTCTTCTATATGCAGAACTTCGCAAAACAGGAGATTCTAGACAACGCGGCAGACGGTACAGATAGGACCGATCGAGTCGATCCTTACCTCTTGTTCTTCGGGCGCCTCTCGAGCGAGAAAGGCGTTGACATACTTGTCGAAGCGTTCATCAATGCGCTTCCGTCCCTGCCCGGCAACTTAAGACTCGTGATTGCCGGAGACGGACCCGAGAGGCAAAGCATCGAAGACAGGATCGCAGACGCGGGTCCCGAAGCCTCATGTCGCATCGAGCTGGTCGGTTTTCAAAGCGGTGCCGACATGCGGCGCTACACGGAGCGTGCCACTCTGGCCATCGCGAGCTCGCGCTGGAGAGAGAACATGCCCTATTCCATCGTCGAAGCATTTGCGCTGGGAACCCCGGTCATCGGGAGCGATATCGGCGGTATCCCCGAGCTTGTCGATGAGGGGCGCACTGGCCTTCTTTGCGAGCCGGGCGATGTCGGTTCTCTGTCCCAGGCGATTTTGCGCGGCGCAGCGTTGGTCAAAGACCGGCATGCCTACGCGGCGATGCAGGCGAACTGCCGCTCGTACGTCTTGGAGCGCTGCTCCCAGGACAACTACATGAAGGATCTCACCGCTCTCTACCAGGAGCTCATCGATAGCAAGAAGGGAAACTAATCCACATGGCCGAAAAGAAACTCAACGGTACCGTCATCGTCACCTACCGCTGCAACGCGCGCTGCACCATGTGCAACCGCTACAAGGCTCCGAGCCGCCCGGAAGAGGAGCTCTCCATCGAGACCATC
>CABQXG010000169.1 GCA_902468045.1 uncultured Collinsella sp. | reverse complement strand
GTGTTGCGGCTGAGCTCGTCGGTGCCCTCGGGCACATCAATGTTCGATATATCGGTCATCGGCACCGAAGCCCCTGCGCCTTCGACCTGCTCGACACACTCTTTGCTCATTCCACTCCCCCGAAACAGCCTGGAAACAATTCGGCTTACCTTACCACGGCGAAGTCACCAGCTGGAGGCTTGTCCGCTTATCGGTAGGACAATTCCGCAGGCGTCTTTCCATAGCTCGATACCGCAATGGCCTTGCATTATGCGACAGCCAAATCGCGGCAGCAGGCACTTTTGAGATGGATATGACAAAGCCCCCGAATTCCACAATGTAAGCGATTTTTAAAAATGTTCTTGCCACCGAGTTCAGGCTCCGTTATATTATCCCTTGCGCGCTTGCGTACCCTTGATCGGGCGTTTAGCTCAGGGGGAGAGCGCTTCCCTGACACGGAAGAGGTCAGAAGTTCAAATCTTCTAACGCCCACCAAATGTTCGCAGCTCAGAGGCTATGTCCTCTGGGCTGTTTTGTTTTATGTCGCCAAATCCGCCGGCAGTTCCAACCGCCCAACTAGCCAAAAGCCGACCATCTACTTGCCGATATATCCATCGGCATAACCAATCAGTCCGCACCGCAACTTCTCAGCAAAACGCCGCGATGTCTGCGCCCTGCGGTATCCTTGGGCCACTTGCACCTGCAGCACCAAGGAGCCGCCATGCGCACCGAGCTCGATGTCCCCTTTTCGCACAAAGAAGAAGCCAAGGCGCTGGGCGCCAAATGGGACCGGACCAAGAAGGTCTGGTATGTACCCGGCGGCGTCAACCCCGAGCCCTTTGCCGAGTGGCTGCCCGGTGTTGACCGATCCGACCCCTCAGCGCCGTATATATATCTAGTACTGGGCAAGCGCGAGTGCTGGAAGTGTCACAAAGAGACCTCGGTCGCGGCCTTCGGCATTCCCTATCGAACCGATAACGACGAGAGCGTCGCCATCGCGCACGCGCCCAACGAGTCCGGGCACATTGCCATCGACACGGCCAACGCCAACGCACTCGCCATCGTGCCCGCTCTTGGCTGCGTGCCGGGCGAGATCCGCGACTACCTTCATAAGCGCTGCGGCTACAAGCCCGTAGGCGCGCGAGCCTCCAAAGCCCCGTCGCTCGGCAACACGTGCACCAGTTGCGACGCGCTGCAAGGCAGCCGCTATCTGTTCGAGGAGCCCTCGTCCCCGTTTGCCCTCACTGCCATCAACAAGCTGCCGGCACTGGAGTTTATACGCGTCGAAGTTGCCGGCGTCTTTGGCGTCCCGACCACGCGCACCGACTTTGACCAGGCGCTCTTTACCTGGGCACGCGACCATCACGCCGAGTTCCACAGGCAACTCGGTGAGGGGGTTTATTTGTAGAGACGGAGAAGCCTTCACAGCCAGCTCCTCCGCATCACCTATCCCTCGTCGCCGGCGTCATACACGATATCGAGGCCACAAACAGGGCATTTCTCCGGATACACCGGCATATGAACGCCTGTCTGTTTTCTCACTTCGTCGCTGAGTCTGTCGCGCGCATCGATGAACCGAATATCGAGACACGGTATTTGCGAGCCGCAGCAAGGGCAGGTGACGACAAACGACCCGCAATCAACCTCTACGCTCGGAAACATATTGTTGTCTATAAGGGCACACGGCAGTTTTCCGTACTTCCCCATCGCAATATCGCCTCGCCAGCTCATACACGCTCCCCTCTCGCTATACAAAACAGGAAGAGCATGCACCGGCGGGCGTGCGCGAGATTGTATCGCCACGCGATCCGATCAAACAACACGATCGTCAAAGAATACCAAAGCCAAATACGCTAATACGGCAGAAGCCCCGCCTTTTCACGCTTCTTTTCCGAGCGATCGAACTCAATGCGATGGGCCTCAAGAAACACCGTATTGGGTCGCCACTGACGCTCATTCGGCTGCCTTAGCGTCGCACCCGCAAAGGAAGCGTAGTCGGTCTTATCCAGCAGGTACGATCCGCACAGCCGATATTCGCCGCAAACAGGCTCAAACGAAATCAGGTGAGCATCAAATAGGGAATGAAGATCGCGCCGAAGCAGAATGCCATTGCTGGCAACCTGCGATTTGGGTCCCGAGTAATTCTCGATATGTGCAGCCTCCAGAGCTTCGCTGACGCCGCAGTCCGACACCGCGCAACGGCCGTCATAGGCGGCAACGAGCTGCTTGCGGAACCATTGCTGCCCCAATCGCTCGCGCCTTAACGCATAGCGGACCTTTTCGTCGTCGGTCGCACCCTGTCCGGCAAACTCAATATCGACGGGCATGTGCTTCAGATAACTCATGTCGGGTGCAAAACGAGGGTCCGGTCCGCCTTTATGAACAGGACCGTGCAGAACAAACCATCCGTTTTCGGGCTCGAACCGCTCAACAAACGCAAGGCCGAGCACCTTGTAGCCCACCTCGGTTGCAAATATGACTCCGACCGGAACGCCACATTCCATGCAGTTGAGCATTTTACGGTTATAGTCTTGGTCTCGAGAACCAACGGCGCCTGGCGCTTGAACCGAATACTTAATGACCCACGTGCCATCGTCCAAATAGAGCGGAGGCACATCGGTGTAGAAGCTCTTTTTAGAGTTATGGACCGAAAGCGCAAAGATCTTATTGGGATCTTGCTTCACCCGATCCTGGCCCGGCCAGAAGATCCCTGAATCCCGCGTTACGGGAAAGAAGTCCGAGCCAATTCTCAAACGATACTGATACTGAGGGCTATCTTCCTTGGTGTGGTGCGGAAGGCTGGTCCAAACGCCGCCGCGCTGTTCCTCACCCAGAAACCACTCCCATGCCTCAACGTATTCGGAAGGCACGAGACTGCAGGCGCGGTCATAGCTTGGTCCATCCATCAACGGAACAGCAAGGTCAATGTCGTTCATCGCCAGCACCTACAACCATACGAACGCGAGTCATGCCCCTCAATAATATGGCCGGAAGTCAATTATTACGAGATCTCATTCCGCGATCGGCACATCGTTGATGCTCTCGGTTTGCCGCTGGCGCGCTTGTACCCCGCTACCCCACTTCCCTGTATACTGATGTAGCACGTGTTTCATCCGGGCTTGTTGGGCCGGATTGTTCATGAGAGGGTCTTATGGCTGCTTCGAATCCGCCTAAGGGGAGCGTTTCTTCTTCGTCCATCAAGCCGGTTACGCGCAAGGCTGTGCGTTGCCAGCGCGAGGTCGCTTGGCTTGTCACGCAGGCGGCGGGCAGGCTTGTGGCGACCACTCAGGACGTCAATGCGCCTACGCCGAGCTTTGTGTTAGCGGCGGCGCTGGATTTTGTGCGCCAATTGGAGCTTGCCGCACAGGATGCCAGCGGCCACCTCGACTACCAGAATGTTATGGCGCCCGACCTGCAAACGTTCTGCCACATGGCCAAGTTGCCCGCCGCACCCAATGCGCTTTCGGACGCAGGCTACATGTTTACGCTTTCGGGCGCGGACCTTATCCGCGACATCTATGCATACTGCAGCGAGCTCGCCGAGCGCCACGTCTTTGACGCGGCTGAAGTCAAACCGGGATATGTCATCAAGCTGGTTCTTAGGCTGTTCTTGATGGACGGGTTCGGGGCCATGCCGGCGTAAGCCGAGTCTTTAGCATCACCGTCGACTGAGCAACAACCGCTTTACCTTAGTGGGCGCCAATTGAGGGTCGATTATTGGGTCGCCTCGTCCACTAACGCATTTATTCCACGCGCTCTGACAGTCGATACTTGCGGTTGCGGCTTGTCAACGGCGCCGTCGGCTCAAGCTCGCCCTGCTCAATGAGCGCATTGACGCGTGCCCTGACCTGGGAAACCGTGAGTCCCGTGCGCTCCGCCAGTTAGCGCG
>CABQXG010000168.1 GCA_902468045.1 uncultured Collinsella sp. | reverse complement strand
CCATCGACTCCGCGCTCGACGGCGCCGCGGGAACTGTTTCGTTCATAGGGACCCCCAATTTCGGGCAATTGTTCTTAGGAAAATCTAACCTAAAACGTAGGCAATAACGAACAGGGCCGCAATGTTCTACACCTGTTGAATAGAAAATCGCGACGTGGGGAACAACGGAAACAATTCGGGGCCTTTGGGTTACGTTTCACCCTCCCCGACCCATACGCCAGTGCCTTTAGGCGATACTGGTCGTAACGATCAAGGCTTACGCCGCACGGAAAGGAGACATTATGGGCATCTTTAAGAACGATGACCAAAAATCGAGCCAGTTTGGATTTGACGAGAAAAGCATGGCAGGCAAGGCCGTCAAAGCCGTGCGCTGGCTTTACGCCATCACGGGCGTCTTGGCGCTCGTCGCCGGCATCGCACTGCTGTTTGCGCCCGCCAAGTCCCTCGTCTTCCTAACGACCGTCTTGGGCTTCTACTTTGTAATCACCGCTGCCATCAGGCTGTTCACTGCCATTTTTGAGCCGCTGCTGCCCACCGGCTGGCGCGTTACGAGCATCATCTCCAACCTGCTCATCATTCTTGGCGGCGTCATAATCCTGCGCAACCAGGCCTTCTCGACCGCGACGCTCACCACGATGGTGGTTATCGTGGCCGGCTTTGGCTGGATTGTCGAAGGTGTCATGTCCATTCTGGAGTCCGAGCTTTCGTCCAACCGTGCCCTCGCCATCCTGAGCGGCGCACTCTCCATCATCGCCGGCATGTTCGTGTTTATTTATACGCTGTGGTCGGCCAAGATGCTCGTCATCTTTAGCGGCGCCGCGCTGCTGGTGTTTGGCGTAACGCTGATTGTTCGCGCTATTCAATTTGGCAAACTGGTGCACTAGATGCCGCGAACGCTCTTTATTGATGCCGACGCCTGCCCGGTCACGCGCGAGTCGATTGACTGCGCGCGGCGGGCGGGCGTCGCCGTTGTTATCGCCGGCAACAGCACGCAAAACTTGGAACGGCACATTCGCCGCGACGACCCGCGCGATGCCGAGCACGCGCGACGCGGCTTTTGGGTCACGACGCTCGATGTGAGCGTGGGCGCCGACAGCGCCGACTTTGCCATTGTCGAACGCCTGCAGGCGGGCGACGTAGTCGTGACGCAGGACATTGGCTTGGCGAGCATGGTGCTCGGCCGCGATGCTGCCGCAATCGGTGTGCGCGGGCGCGTCTACGACAAGGCGACCATCGACATGCAACTGTTTATTCGCCACGAGGAAAAGAAGGTGCGCCGCGCCGGCGGACGCACTCGCGGACCGGCGGCATTTACCAGCGAAGACCGCGCTCGCTTTAAGCGCAACCTCACCGAGCTGCTGCGCTAACCAAGGTAGATTTTTGGGACATGTCCGGAAATCTGCTTTTTTGCTTTGGCGATTGACACGCATCCAACGCCCAGGTCATGGCGGTAGATTTTACGGCATGCCCCAGTTTTTACGGCATGCCCCAAGCATCTACTTAGAGACCAAAGGCAGAAAGGATAAGACCCCAGCCCGCACCGATGACGTACATCATGATCAGGAACAGGACGTTTTCGCGGGCGCTGCGGTTGGTGCGGAACAGCACCAGGTAGCCCACACCTGCAGAGATGAGCGTGCCGGCGAGCATCGGGGCCAGCTGCAGCGCGCCTTCCAGGTACAGTTGCGTGATGACGACGCTGGCCGAGCAGTTGGGAATCAGGCCGACGAGTGCCGAGCCCAGGACCGCAAGCGTCTCGTTGCCGCGCAGGAACTGCTCGATTGCGGACTCGCCGAACGACTCGAGCACGGCGACCAGAATCAGCGTCACCAGAAAAATGAATACCGAGACCTGCACGGTGTGCGAAATCGCGCTGCGTATGATCGACAGGACAGGCGTCCCTTCGTGGGAGTGGGAGTGACCGTGGCCATCATGGTGTTCATGCTCGCCCTCATGACCGTGATCGTGGCCATGTCCGTGGTCGTGCTCGTCCTCGTCTTCATCACAACCGCAATGGTCGCGCTCGCACAGCTCGTGGATGTGGTCGGCGCTCACGCCCGCCTCGGCCACCTCGTCGATGATGTCACCGCCAGTGTGGTCGTCGTGCGCGCAGTTCACGTGGGCCGGGTTGGCCGCGGTTCCCAGCACGGTGCGGCGAATCGCCGCATGCGCGCGAGCGTTACGACGCAGGCCGCGAATGGCGGCGTCCACGATAAAGCCCGTGACCAGCGCGATCAGTGCCTTCGAAGCCAAAAGCATCGCCATGGTCTGCACGGGCACCTGCTCGGCGAGCAACAGCGGCAGCATCTCATCGGAGGTCGAAAGGAACACCGCCACCAACGTACCCAAGGTCACGACACGACCGGCATACAGCGTGGCCGCCATTGCCGAAAAGCCGCACTGCGGCACCATGCCCAGCAACGAGCCAACCACGGGGCCCGCGGCTCCGGCACGCTTGATGGCGCCGTTAACGCGGTTGCCCGCAACATGTTCGAGCGTCTCGAGGGCCAGATACGTCACCAACAAAAACGGCACCAGCGAGAGCGTGTCCTTGCCGGCGTCGAGCAGAATATCAATCAACAAACCCATGACGGATGGAACCTTTCGTGTCTTTCGGCAGCATTGTAAAAGTCCTAGCGGTCAACTAGGGTATTGTAGTTATCCTAGGCGCGATGCCAATAGTTGCCCATGGTAAACTATCATCTCGCCACATCTTAATGACTCAAAGCCGCACGACGCGGCCCATCCAAGGAGCAGTTATATGAACGTTTCACAAGCACTCGAATACGAGCGCCAGCCGTTTATTCCCATGTTTATCTATGGCGATCATGGCGCCATGGAGTCCGAGCGCCAGAAGGGCGAAGAGGCCCTTAAGGTGCTCGAAACCGAGTACTTTACCGCCGAGGGCGACCCCAGCTTCGACTTTACCACCGTGCGCGACCTGGCTGACCGCAACCGCGACCTGTGCGACCAGATTGGCGAGGCGCGCCTGCGCAACGTGACGCCCGCGACGCTTTCGCGCGGTCTGTCCGACGCCGACACCTGCGCCGCCATCGGCAAGATGCAAAAGCGCACCGCCGCGTCCGTCATGCGCGAGATCCGCGGCGACCGCGACGCGCTCGGCGTGGCGTACGCCCGCAAGCCTATCCAAGGCACAGTGCTCGGCATCGACATCGAGACCACCGGCCGTGCACCCGAGCGCGGCTACATCATCAACGTGGGCTGGGAGATCATGGAGCTCACCAGCGACGCCGTCCCGCACGACGCCGAGGCACACTACTGCGGCCTGCCCGATATCTACCGCGGCGAGGATGTGCCGCTGTCGAATATCCACCACATCACCTGGGACGACATCGACGGCAAAACGCCCTTCCGCGAGAACAAAGAGCTGCAAAAGCAGCTGCTCAAGCTTATGAAGAAGTACCCGTACATGGCACACAACGCCGCCTTTGAGGACAGCTGGTTCAAGATCCACCTGGACGGCTACGCCGAGGCACGCCGCGCCGGCAAGATCATCGTCATCGATTCGCGCCAGATCTGCCGCAGCTTGGACGCCGACGTGCGCTCGCTCCCCCGCGAGTCCGCGCCCGCCGCGCTCGAGAACTGGGCGCGCCGCCGTGGCACCCTCGCCGCCGACGCCAACGAGCAGCACCTGGGCCTCGACGACACCGACCTCATGCTCCGCACCGTCCAAGCCGAGTTCAACCTCAAGAACCTGTTTGACAAGTAGAAACGTCTACGACAAACTCCGGCGTAGATCACGGGCGGCCTCGCAGCGGGAAACCCCGCAGCGGGGCCGCCCTACGTTCCACAAATAAACCTGCCATCACAAATTCTGAACACTCATTGCGAACGATTTCGGCCAATTCCCGACAC
>CABQXG010000167.1 GCA_902468045.1 uncultured Collinsella sp. | reverse complement strand
GCGCCCACGGCATAAATCGAGCGTGGATTTTCTCCCACTTTGAGCGTTCAAGCACGCTCTAAACGGGAAAAAATCCACACTCATGAATGTGACAAAGGGACTGTCCCTTTGTCACATCCGGGACTGGCCCTAGACCGGCTTGACCTCCAGCTTTATCCCCTCGGCACAGGAGTCGCCCAAAACATCCGAAAGGGCCCAGGTCGCATATAGCGGCAAATAGAGAACCGCTCCGTTGCGCTCAACGTTGCCTCTCGAGAAAACAATCCCGAGCCTTACGCCATATTCAGCCGTATCAAGCACATGACCGAGCGCAGCGTGCGCGTGGTAATAGGAGCCCGATTTAACCTCGATCGGAACAGCCGTCCCATCCGGTCCATCGACCACAAAGTCCACTTCACCGCGCTTTTTTGTCTGATAGTAGTAAAGCTGGCGATTTTGGGCAGCCAGCTGCTGGGCCACCACGTTTTCGTAAATGCCGCCCAGATTGGGCTCCTTGCTATCAAGATACACCGCTTGGGCGACTCCAACGGGGTAGCGCGCCATCAACATGCCCGTATCCGATTGATATAGCTTGAACTGCGATGGCCGCGCCGTCTTGAGCAGGGGCGATTTTGGCTCGGTTACGATATCGGCTTTGAGAGCAACGCCGGCATCGACAAGCCATACAAAACCTCGCTGATACTTCTCGTAGTAAGCCTTGGGGTCAATGGAATTGAGCACGAAGCGCTTGTTTTCGCCCTCGAGCATAATAGGGAGCTGATCGTAGATGCTCTGCACCTGCAGGGCTCGCCCACTTGCATACTTGGAGATATCCCGCCGGTACTGTTCGTTGAGCTCTGACTGCAGCTGACGAACAGAGGCAAGGTCGCCCTGCGTGTCAAGGAAACGTTGCACGACCTCCGGCATTCCGCCGACAACGGTATAGGTCCTGAAGTTTGCCATCATCGCGTCATGAATGTAATCAGGAATGGGCCTCTCGCTGATACACGCGTCACGTATCGTTTGACGAGCCCCCTCGCTCACCCCGATTGCCCAGCAAAACTCCTCAAAATCGAGCGGGAACATCCTAAGCTCGTGGACATACCCCACGGGATAGGACCTGACGCCCTTGAACTGGGTCCCGAGCATTGACCCCGAAAACGCCCAGCGGCACCTCCCGTCCTCAACAAGGAACTTTGCCATCGTCATGATGTCGGGGGCCTCTTGGACCTCATCGATAAACACGAGCGTTTTGCCTGGCGCAATCGACTTTCCCGAAAGAAGCGTCACCCTGCTGATGAAATCATCGGCATTCCGCGCCTCGAGAAGAGCATCTTTTGCCTGGCGATTTTCCATGAGATTGAGCTCGATGTAGGTTGCATGGCTGGCTTTGCCAAATGCGCGAATCGAATAGCTTTTGCCGATCTGGCGAGAACCCGTGATGAATAAGGCCTTTTGCTCGGCAGACTTCAGCCAACGCTCCAGCTCTGCCGCTATTTTCCTGCGCAGCATAGGCTCTCCCCTCAGTGTCATCAAATGAAATGCAAAGTTTTATGCGCTTAATTATCAATGAAATGTAGGATTTTTAGAACCTAAAATCGGATGAAATGCAGAGATTTAGGATTATAAGCAAAAAGAAGGGGCAGCCCCGGCGAATGTGACAAAGGGACTGTCCCTTTGTCACATTGCGCTCGACTACTCGTCGACGATCTCGGCAAGCCAGACGTTCAGCGTATCGACCTCGGGGCAGCAGAACTTTGCCGTACCGGGCTCGTTGCCAGGCACGGTTCCGCCATAGCGCAGGATATCGATATAGGGAAAGCCCACATGGCAGGCCATGGCGCATATCTTGCCGCGGTCTCGGTCGAAGTCAAAAACGTCGCCGGGCTTGTGACCATGGTGGCAGCGACATGCACCCAGCTGGTCCACGCAGCTCACGCGGATATGCGGACGCTTGCCACGCGGCGCGCCGAGCGGCTTGTTCTCGCCCGCAGGCTTGACGCCGCCCTCGCCAGCATTACTCATGGTCGATCACGTCCAGGCAGGCCTCGATGGGCAGACCGGCCGACTTATCCTCTTGGTCGGCATTGCGCTCGATAAGCTCAGCCACCACGCGCATGGCATCGGACGTCGCGCGTTGCAGACTCCAACCTGCCATAACGCGGCCGACGAGCACCGCCGAAAACGTGTCGCCCGTGCCCGGGAAATAGACCGGAATGAGCTCAAAGGGAATCGTAAAGTACTCCCCCGCTACATGGTCGTAACCGATAACCGCGTTCGTGCCATTGACTACGGCGCTCGTAATGACCACAGACTTGGCACCCAGCTCGCGCACGGCGTCCACAAGGGTGCGGGCCTCATCGGGCGTAATTTGCTCGACGATAGGCCTATCGGCAAGTAGGCACGCCTCGGTGTAGTTGGGCACCGCGTAGTCTGCGCACTCCAGCAGATGCCGCATAAGGCCAATCGTGGACTCGGGCACGCCCGCATAGAGCTTGCCGTTGTCGCCCATGATGGGGTCGACGAACACCTTGGTACCCTTTTGCGCGCGACGATGGCAGAAGTCCGAAATGATGCGCGTCTCTTCCTCGGTCACGATAAAGCCGGTCGAGATGGCGTCGAACTCAAAGCCGAGCTCCTCCCAGATGGCGAGGCTCTGGCGCACGTACTCGGTGGTGTCGTGGATGTAGAACTTGGGATAGTTGAGCGTATCGGACACAAGTGCCGTCGGCAGGTTGTGGATGCGGTAGCCCATGTGCGACAGCACCGGCAGCATGGCGGAAAGCGCGACCTTGCCGTAGCCGCACATATCGTTGATCAGCAGCAGCTGAGTGTTCTTCATGAGGGTCTCCCTTGGTTCGGGCACGGCGCAGCAGCGCCACAGTGCAACTAAGTGTAGCGCAGGGGACGTTGCGAGCGAAGTCGAGCAGTGCGAAGGGCAAATTGTTGCGGAAAGGTTACGGAAAATGATCCCTTTTCCTCCGTCCCCAAGGGATTGCATGCACCGAAACGGACCGTGGCGGAATCACAGGTTGAGGACGGACAGCGAAAGCGTTCCTAAGCGAGCAAGGTGGCGTGAAAGAGGAGGGCATAGGCCTTGTGGCCATGCCCGACGATTGAACGCCAGATTGCCGCTTAGGAACGTTTGCAGCGTCGAGCGGTTACGGCGTTTGGCAAAACGCCGTAACTTAATAAGTTTGGTACCTTGACATTCATTTCTCATGCTCCTAGATTGGTTAGGCACAAAACAATTCCACTACCTAACTAAAGAAAGGAGCAACACTAATTCATGTGCGATGAACCTCTTAACCTTTGTTCGCACGAGCCCGACGGCGACCCGTCACAGCCGGCGGATGCACCCGAAGCGGTTAGCTCAGAAGACAAGCTTGCCAAGCGCATCCTCAATGGCCTGGGCTTTTGCGGCCATTACATGCATTTTCATGGCGGAGGCGTGTCCGGCAAGGCGCCCATCATCTGCCTGCTGGCCAAGCAACCCGGCGGCGAGATGTCTCAGCAGGAACTCGGCATGCACTTTGACCTCAAGCCGGGGTCGCTTTCCGAGATCCTGTCCAAGCTCGAGCTCAACGGCCTCATCGAGCGCAGCCGTAACCCCAAGGATCGACGGCAGCTCACCATTCGCCTGACCGAAACCGGCCGGGAAAACGCCCGCATCGACCAGGCGGCCCGCATCCGCTTTAGAGAACAGGCCTTTAGCGCGCTCACCCACGACGAGCGCGAGCAGCTCGCCGAAATGCTCGAGAAAATCCGTGTAACCTGGGAGGAACTGGATGATTAAAACCCTCATGGGCAGCATCCGCGACTATATGAAAGTCACTGTTGCCACGCCATTGCTCGTGCTTGGCGAGGTACTCTGCGAGATGCTGATTCCATTTATCACCGCC
>CABQXG010000166.1 GCA_902468045.1 uncultured Collinsella sp. | reverse complement strand
TCCGCGCCTGTACGACGTCACGGGCGGCAGCATTTCGCTTGACGGCGTCGACGTGCGTGACATGACCCTCTCTGAGCTGCGCCGCCGTATCGGTTATATTCCGCAGCAGGGTCGCCTGTTCTCGGGCACCGTCGAGAGCAACCTTAAGTTTGCCGGCGACATGGTAAGCGATGATGACATGCGCCAAGCCGCGCGCATCTCACAGGCCAAGGACTTTATCGCCGAGCGCGAGGGCGGCTACGACTCCCCCATCAGCCAGGGTGGCTCCAATGTCTCGGGTGGTCAGCGCCAGCGCTTGGCCATCGCCCGCGCATTGGCCAAAAAGCCCGAGGTCGTGGTGTTCGATGACTCGTTTAGTGCCCTCGACTACAAGACCGACGCGCGCCTGCGCGAAGAGCTTGCCAAAAACGTTACCGACGCCGCGCTCGTGGTCGTGGCCCAGCGCATCGCAACCATCATGCACGCCGACCAGATCATCGTGCTCGACGACGGCCACGTGGTGGGCACCGGTACGCACGAGGAGCTGCTGCGCAGCTGCCCGGCGTACCTGGAGATCGCACAGTCGCAGCTTTCCGCCGAGGAGCTGGGGCTTACCCAAGAAGAAATTGCAGCCGTCACGGAAGGAGGCGAGCGCTAATGGCAGACGAGACCAAGACTCAGATTCCCAAGCCCACCCGCCAGCGTGGTCCCATGGGCCGCATGGGCGGCATGCGTCGCGGCGAAAAGGCCAAGGACTTTAAGGGCACCATGAGGCAGCTGCTCGGCTATATCGGCCAGCACAAGATTGCCGTGTTTACCGCCGTCGCCTTTGCCGTGTGCTCGGTCATCTTTAACATTGTGGGGCCCAAGGTGCTCGGCCAGGTTACCACCAAACTGTTCGAGGGCTTGGTCGCCAAGGTCAACGGCACCGGCGATGTCGACTTTGCCTGGATCGCCAAGACGCTCGGCTTTTTGCTCTGTCTGTATCTAGCGAGCTCTGCCTGCAGCCTGATCCAAGGCTGGCTCATGACCGGCGTCACGCAAAAGATTTGTTATCGCATGCGCAAGGAGATCGCCGCCAAGATTGCTGTCGTTCCGATGAGCTACTTCAACGGCCACAGCAAGGGCGACGTGCTCAGCCGCATCACCAACGACGTCGATACGCTGGGTCAGTCGCTCAACCAGAGCGTGACGCAGCTTATCACGTCGGTAACGCAGATTATCGGCGTGCTCGTCATGATGCTGTCGATCAGTCTGCCGCTTACCGGCGTCACCGTGCTCACGCTGCCGGCCGCCGCGATTATCTTGATGGTGATGATTCACTTCTCGCAGCCGTACTTCCGCGAGCAGCAGCAGGTTCTGGGCGCCGTCAACGGCATCATCGAGGAGGACTTTGCCGGCCAGAACGTCATCCAGGTGTTCGACCGCGCCGAGGCCTCGATCGAGGAATTCGACCGCCAAAACGACCGCCTCTTTATTAGTGGCTGGCGCTCGCAGTTCCTGTCGGGCCTGATGATGCCGCTTATGAGCTTGGTGGGCAACATGGGCTACGTGGGCGTCGTCGTGGTGGGTGCGCAGCTCGCGCTGACCGGCAATGCCACGCCCGGCGACATCCAGAGCTTTATCCAGTACGTTCGCAACTTTACGCAGCCCGTGCAGCAGCTGGGCAACGTGAGCAACACGATGCAGTCGATGGCCGCCGCCACCGAGCGCGTGTTTGAGTTCCTGGCCGCGCCCGAGGAGGAGCAGAAGGCCGACGCGCAGATTCCCGAAAAGCGCCCCGGCCACGTGGAGTTTGACCATGTCAAGTTTGGCTACACGCCCGACAAGACCATCATCCACGACTTTAGCTGCGAGGCGCAGCCCGGCCAGACCATCGCCATCGTCGGTCCTACCGGCGCCGGCAAGACCACGCTCATTAAGCTGCTGCAGCGCTTCTACGATGTGGACGGCGGTTCGCTGCGCGTCGAGGGCGTCGACGTGCGCGACTGGGACCGCGCGGCGCTGCGCGGCGAGTTTGCCATGGTGCTGCAGGATACCTGGCTGTTTAACGGCACCATCCGCGAGAACATACGTTACGGACGCCCCGATGCGAGCGATGCCGAGGTCGAAGCCGCTGCACGCGCAGCGCGCTGTGATCACTTTATTCACACGCTCGCCGGTGGCTACGACTTTATGATCAACGAGGAGGGCACTAACCTGTCGCAGGGTCAGCGCCAGCTCGTGACCATCGCCCGTGCCATTTTGGCCGACCGCCCGGCGCTGATTCTGGACGAGGCGACCTCCAACGTCGATACCCGCACCGAGGAACTCATTCAGCGCGCCATGGATGCGCTGATGCAGGGCCGTACAAGCTTTGTCATCGCGCACCGCCTGTCCACGATCCGCAACGCCGACGTGATCTTGGTAATTCGCGACGGCGACATCGTCGAGAAGGGCACGCACGACGAGTTACTCGCCCAAGGCGGCTTCTACGCCGACCTGTACAACTCGCAGTTCGACGAGGCGGCGTAAGCCCAATAACCATAGCTACAAAAAGATGGCCCGCTGATTACGTAAAATCGGCGGGCCATCTTTTGCCATTGCGCGCTTTAAAACAACCTAGAAGCAATCACGATAACGCGGCCAGGCAAGGAGTGCCAGGGTCAGCGTCACGCCGATCTGGATGAGCGTCTGTTTAATATCGAGCGTGCCAGTAATCGCTATGGTGCGCAGCAGCGTCACGAATGCCTGGGGCAGACCGCCCAAAAACCAAAGCGCGGCGCCGAGCAGCATCTTGTCACCCATTTGGGGCTCAACGTCACACGCCTCCGTAAGCGCGCGATACGCGCGGACCTCAAATGCAATCACCAATGCGATACCGGCGATTGAAACGAGAAGCGAGATTGATGACGCCACGGGCACGAGCGCCGGCGCGACCGCACCTGTCGTCGCCTCCATAAGCACAAGCATCCCCGCATACGCGCAGGCCACACCTGCAAGCGCCAACATGGACCGGCGAGCCTCCTGCCGGCGAACGATTGTCGTCACTCCACGAAACCCTCGAGCCATCGCCCTCTCCCCTCCCATCAAAGCCTTGCGGTTATTCGCCGCAACCGCTCTCGATCAGCTCAACCAGTGCATCGACGGCGGCTTGCTCGTCGGCACCATCGGCCGCAATCTCGACATCGCATCCGCACGCCATCCCCAGACCCATAACCATGAGAATCGACTTAGCATCCTTGGGGTCGCTGCCCTTGGTAACGTTGCGCACGGTCACCTTGCTCCCAAACCCGGATGCCTTCTGAACAAACAATGAGGCAGGGCGGGCATGGATGCCGCTTGCATTTACAACAGTCGTGGTCTTTGAATACATCCGAGTCCTTCTTTCGATCAAGGGTTCCAAAAGCCGCCGGGACACCCGCCCTACAGGCATCCCGGCGAAGGGGCCGAGCTACTCGACCACGATGTTGTCACTCGCGGTGTCGGCGCCGTTACTTGCGATGAGTTTCTTGTAGTAAAAGAAGCTCTTCTTCTTGCCACGCTTGCCGGTGCCGTCGCCATGGTCGTCCTGATCGACCGAAATCTGGCCATAGCGTTTAGTCATCTCGGACGTACCGGAGCTGATGAGATCAATGGGGCCCCACCAGGCGTAACCGAAGACGTCAACGCCGTCGAGAATTGCCTGATGCATCTGCTCGACATGCTCCTTCATGTATTCGATATGAGCATCGTCATCGCAATAACCGTTCTCGTCGCGGTTCTCGGTCATGCCGTTACCGTTCTCGGCGATAAAGATCGGCAGGTGATAACGGTCGTAGATGTGGTTAAGCGTGATGCGGAAGCCCACCGGATCGATCGGCCAGCCCCACTCGGTCATCTCGAGGTACTGGTTCTTAATCTCGGTCAGCAACTTGCCGGAGGGCTCCGGGGACACCTTGCCCTTGTAGCGCATGATGTAAGTCATGTAATAGCTGATCGAAATATAGTCG
>CABQXG010000165.1 GCA_902468045.1 uncultured Collinsella sp. | reverse complement strand
AATAGTTCTGTATGGCGGCCCAGGTGGCCCAGGCGGGAACTATTCCACCGCAACTGCAAGAGGAGCCGTGTGGGTTTGGCTAGGTTCGGGTGCTGTCCGTGCCGTGGGGTAAAATCGTTCAGTCAGAACACGAACCCGCATCGGAGCTCATCACATGGCATTCGTCCATCTGCACAATCACACTGTTTTCTCCATGCTCGACGGCGCAACCCGTATCCAGGATATGGTCAACCGTGCCGTTGAGCTGGGCATGCCCGCCGTGGCCATCACCGACCACGGCTACATGTACGGCGTGCCCGACCTGGCGCTGGCCTGCGACGCCGTCAACCACAACACGCCCGAGTACAAAACCTGGAGCCACGACAAGGCCTTCTTGGAAAAGGACCGCCGCGACGAGCTGGTGGAGCCCGATCCCGAGGAAAACCCGCGCGAGCATGCCCAGTATGTGAAGGACATGGCCATGTGGGACGAGAAGGGCAACATCGACGAGCTCAAGCCGCCCCTGGTCATCAAACCCATCTTTGGCTGCGAGGTCTACTTTACGCCGGACGAGACGCTCGCCCGCGACCACAAGCCCGAGCTCTACCACATGATCCTTCTGGCCAAGGACCAGGAGGGCTACGTCAACCTGATGCAGACGGTCTCCGAGGCCGCCGTACAGGGCTTTTACTACAAGCCCCGTGTGACGCTCGACAACCTGCGCCGCCACGCCAAGGGCATGATCTGCACCAGCGCCTGTATCGCCGGCATCATCCCCAAATACATCGACCGCGGTGACATGGAAGGCGCCATCAAGTGGGCCGAGACCTTCCGCGACACCTTCGACCCCGGCGACTTCTACATCGAGATCCAGGAACACGGCATCACCACCGACAACGGTCTGACCGACGAGCAGATGGACCGCACGCTCATCGACATCGCCAAACAGGTGGGCGTCAAGGTCATCGCGACCAACGACTTCCACTACCTGCGCCGCGAGGACGCGCCCGTGCAGGACGTCATCATGTGCATCGGCATGAACGCCAAGGTCGATGACCCCAACCGCATGCGCATGACCGGCTCGGAGTTTTACATGAAGACCGAGGAGGAGATGCGGGCGATGTTCCCGTATTGCCCCGAGGCCTGCGACAACACGCTCGAGATTGCCGACAAGTGCTACGTGGAGCTCGACTGGGACTCCATCATCCTGCCGCGCTTCCCGTTGCTCGATCCCGGCGAGACGCACGAGAGCCAGTTCCGCCGCGAGTGCGAGAAGGGCCTGCGCCAGCACTACGGTGACGACTGGGCCACGCGCGAGATCGGCGGAGTCAACATCAAAGAGCGCTTTGAGTACGAATACAAGGTCATCTGCGACAAGGGCTTTGCCGCCTACTTCTTGATCGTTGCCGAGTACGTGCAATGGGCCAAGGACAACGGCATCGGCGTCGGCCCCGGCCGTGGTTCTGCCGCCGGCGCTATCGTCGCCTACGCCATGAACATCACCGCGTTCGACCCGCTCGAGAACGGCCTGATGTTCGAGAGGTTCCTGTCCCCGCAGCGTACCGAGATGCCCGATATCGATATGGACTTCGACGATGAGCGGCGCCTCGAGGTCGTGGAGCACGTTCGCCAGCTCTACGGCCCCGAGAAGGTCACCCACGTCATCACCTACTCGACCATCAAGGCCAAGCAGGCCATCAACGACGCTGCGCGCGTCCTGGACTATCCGGTCTACATGGGCCAGCGCCTGTCCAAGATGGTCTCGAGCGACCCCAAGGTCAAGCTCAAGCAGGTGCTCGACAAACAACCTGGCAAAGAGGATCTGTTTAACCCCGACTTTGCCGAGGCATATAAAAAGGACGACGACGCCCGCCGTATCATCGACACGGCGCTCTCGATCGAGGGCCTCACCCGCGGCGAGGGCGTGCACGCGTGTGCCGTTCTAATCTGCCGCGACCCCGTCAACGAGCACGTGCCCACCAAGCTCGACACCAAGGGCGGCGTCGAGATTACCCAGTACGAGGGCCATACCGTTGCCGACATGGGCCTGCTCAAGATGGACTTCCTGGGCCTGCGCACGCTGACGGTTATCTCCAAGGCCAAGGCCAACATCAAAAAGAACTTCGGCATCGACATCAAAGAGGAAGAGATTCCCTTTGACGATCCCGAGATCTTTAAGCTCATGGGCTCCGGCCACACCGCCGGCGTCTTCCAGGTCGAGTCCGCCGGCATGACGGCCACGATCAAGAACATGAAGCCCACCGAGTACAAGCACGTCGTAGCATTGATCGCCCTGTACCGCCCGGGCCCGCTGGGCGCCGGCATGGTCTCGTCCTACATCAACCGTATGAACGGCAAGGAGCCGGCCGTCTCCTACGACGACCGTCTGGACGACATCCTGGGCGAAACCTACGGCACCATGGTCTACCAGGAGCAGGTTATGCTCATCTCTGTCGAGATGTGCGGCTTCTCCAAGGGCGAATCGGACTCGCGTATCCGTAAGCCCGTGGCTAAGAAAAAGATTAAGCTGCTCACGTCGACGGTGCTGCACTGGGAGGATGGCTCGGACGAGACCACCTACGACCACTGGATGAACGGCGCTATCAAGAACAACTACACGCGCGAGGTCGCCCAGAAGATTTGGGACGATGTTCTCGAGTTCGCGTCTTACGCCTTTAACAAGTCGCACTCCGCCGGCTACGCCATCCTGGTTATGCAGACGGCGTGGCTCAAGGCGCACTATCCGCACGAGTACATGGCGGCCGTTCTGACGTCCTACACAGGCAAGACCGACAAGATCGTGCACTACGTCTCGGCATGCCGTCACGACGGCATTCCCGTGCTTTCGCCAGATGTCAACGAGTCCGGCACCGAGTTCACGGCTACCAAGGAAGGCGTGCGCTTTGGTCTGGCCGGCATCCGCGGCGTGGGTACCGGCGTGGCGCAGGCGATTATCGCCGAGCGCGAGGCAGGCGGCCCGTTTAAGACGCTGCACGACTTTGTCGAGCGCGTGGATTCGAGCCAGGCCAACCGCCGCGTGATCGAGTCGCTGATCAAGGCAGGCGCCTTCGACTCCACGGGCTATCCGCGCCGCCAGATGATGCACTTTGTGGACAAGAACAACCCCGAGAACATCATCGATGCCGCGGTAAAGCGCCAGAAGGACCGCGCGAGCGGCCAGACCTCGTTCTTCGACATGTTTGGTGATGTTGAGGGCTCGGGCTTCGAGGTCAGCGTGCCCGATCCGGACGGCCAGGAATGGGACCGCCACCTCAAGCTGAGCCAGGAGAAGGAGGTTCTGGGCATCTATGTCTCGGACCACCCGCTGCGCCCGTTTGAGTATGCGCTCAGCAAAGCGCGCGACTTCTCGTTCTCGCAGATCGATACCGGCTACGAAGTGCAAAACCCCACGGGCGGCACCATCAACCAAGAGATCCCCGAGGGCAAGGCACTGTGGTGGGCCGGCATGGTCTCGAGCGTGTCCAAGCGCGTGACCAAAAACGGCGACCCCATGGGCATCGTGCAGCTCGAGGACATGGAAGGCGAGGCCACCGTCGTGGTGTTCCCCAAGACCTACAAGGAGGCCGAGGGGTATCTGTACGGCGAGGTCGATCCCGAGACCGGCGCACAGCTGTCCGATGCGTTTGTTCGTATTAAGGGCAAACTCGAGCGCTCGGACCGCGGCGACCAGATCATCGCGCAGGAGATCGTGCCGCTGGAGCTCAACGAGGAGAACAACAAGCCCAAGGTGTTTGAGGTCATGGTGCCCAACAGCCGCTTTAGCCAGGGCAACATGGCGCGCCTGGCCACGGTGCTCACCACTAACCCGGGCGGCGACCGCGTGGAGATCTTTATCGAGCAGGTGGACGGGCGCGTGCTGCGCGCCGAGGTGCCTGCCAAGGTCAACGCGCGTTCGATTCCGCTGCTGGCCGAGGCCAAGGCCATCGTGGGTAACCAGGGCAGAGTGACGGTTATCTAAAATGATTTTGCCGGGGTAGCTAA
>CABQXG010000164.1 GCA_902468045.1 uncultured Collinsella sp. | reverse complement strand
GGCGGATCTTTGACTTGGCGGAAGGTGTCTTAACGATCTTGAGCCAATCACGAGACGGCTTGGAACTCTTGTTGGTCAGGATTTCAACGCGGTCGCCCGTCTTGATCTCGTGCGTGAGTGGGGCCACCGCGCCGTTGATCTTAGCGCCGACGCAGTGATTGCCCACCTCGGTGTGAACGGCGTAGGCAAAGTCGAGCGGCGTGGAGCCGGCACGAAGCGCCATGACCTCGCCCTTGGGCGTAAAGACGAAGATCTCTTGATCGAAGAGGTCGACCTTCAGCGAATGCAGGTATTCCTTGGCGTCGGTGATCTCATCAGACGCAGCCCAATCGAGCGAATGCTTAAGCCAGTTGATCTGATCGTCCAAACGTTGAGCGTCATTGGTCTTGGAAGCAGACGATCCGCCCGATTTCTTATAGAGCCAGTGGGCGGCAATGCCGTACTCGGCCTGCTCATGCATCTCATAGGTTCGAATCTGAATCTCGAGCGGGCGGGCCGTGGGGCCGATTACCGTCGTATGGAGCGACTGGTAGTTATTGACCTTGGGCATGGCGATATAGTCTTTAAAGCGACCGGGCATGGGGTGCCACAGCGTATGTACCGCACCGAGCGTGGAGTAGCAATCGCGCACCGAATGCGTGATGACGCGCAGTGCCACCAGGTCGTAGATCTCGGAGAATTCCTTGCCCTTGCGCTTCATCTTTTGGTAGATGGACCAATAGTGCTTGGAACGGCCGTTGATCTGGAAGTCTTCCAGGCCAATGCGGTTGAGCTCGTCGGTGAGCGTCTTGATGGTCTCGGCCAGATAGCGCTCGCGAACCTCGCGCGACTCAGCCACCATGCGCGCAATGCGCTGGTAGGCATCGGGCTCCAGGTAGAAGAAGGACAGGTCCTCGAGCTCCCACTTAATAGAGCTCATGCCCAGACGGTCGGCCAGGGGCGCATACACGTCCATGGTCTCGCGGGCCTTAAACAGGCGACGGTCCTCGCGCAGAGCTGCAAGGGTGCGCATGTTGTGCAGACGGTCGGCAAGCTTAACGATAATGACGCGGATGTCCTTGGACATGGCGAGGAACATCTTGCGCAGCGTGAGGGCCTGTTTCTCGTCCATGCTATCGACTTCGATGTTGGTGAGCTTGGTCACGCCATCGACGAGCTCGGCCACCGTATCACCAAACAGGCCGGAAACATCGGCGAGCGAGGTCTCGGTGTCCTCGACGGTATCGTGCAGCAGCGCGGCGCACACCACATCGCAGTCCATCTTGAGATCGGCCAAAATGATGGCCACCTCGACGGGATGGTTGATGTACATCTCACCCGAGCGCCGCTTTTGGTTGCAGTGCTTCTCGGCGGCAAAGCAATAGGCCTGCTCCACCTTAGAAAAGTCGTCCTCATTCATATATTTGAGGCACAGGCGCTCCAGTTTGTCGTAGCTGTCCGCCATAATCTCGGGCGGCAGCTCATCGGCATGCTTATAGTGCTCCATCTCCGAAAACGGCTGGAGGGTGGAATCATGGGCGGTACGGGCTGCGGCATCCATCGAGGTCCCCTTCCCCTAGGCCCGCGGTACGATCGGGCGGTTAACTTTGGCTAGCATATCAGAAGCGCACGAATCGAGCGCCCAGCTCCGGAAAGCCGAGAACTCCATGCGCGAGCGCAGACCCTCCAAATAGCGAATTGACCTGCTCAATTGCACACGTCCGGGGTTTTCTGCCATCGCGATGCGACGGGTGTCGTCAAACCCCGAAACGCGACAGAAACCAAGCTCTTCGAAGATTCCCAGACCGCTTGCCACCGAGCGCTCGTCAACCGGCGTGCGAGCATCGATGGCAAGGCACATCTGCGCGATGTCGATATCGCTCGCACTAAATGAGTCGGCTCCGGTCTTGCCGCGGTTGGAGCGCCACATAGTCTGCAGCGCGCGATAGAGCGTGACGAGCTCGTCGCGCTCGGGCGCGTAGCAGTCGAGCAGGCGCTCGTTAATGCGAGCGTCACGCGACGAATAGAGCAGGTGAATCACGGCAGGTTGGCCGTCGCGACCGGCGCGTCCGCTCATCTGGTTGAACTCGATGGCGCCAAACGGCATGTGGTAGAGCACGACATGGCGGATATCGGGAAGGTTGACGCCCTCACCAAAGGCAGAGGTCGAAACGATGCAGCTGAGGCTTCCGTCACGAAACGCTTCCTCGACACGGCGACGATCGGAGCGCGCAAGCCCCGCGTTATAGAACGCGATGCGGGTCGCGCAATCGGGTACCCGCTTGCGCAACGTCTTAGCAAGCGCCACGGACTGGTCGCGCGAGTTGACGTAGATGACGGTCTTCTCCCCCGTCGCCACGATTGACACCAGGCGGTTCTCGCGGCTCGCAAGATCTCGGTCATCCTCGAGCTGCAAGTTCTCGCGCACCGTCTCATCGACCACCGTACGGGTAATCGGTAGCACGCGGGCGAGCTCGGCCACAACCGGAGCCGTTGCGGTAGCAGTCGTGGCCAGAACGACCGGGTCGCCCAGGGCCTTGAGGATATCGGGCATGTCGAGATAGGCGTTGCGGTCGCCGCCCTTGGCAAGACCGGCATGATGCGCCTCATCGATAACGACAAAACCGATGCGGCCCGAACGCGCAAAGCGGTCGCGGTGAATGGACAGGAACTCGGGCGTCGTGAGCACGATGCCGGTGCGGCCCGAAGCCAAGCCGGCAAACACGTCATCGCGCGCCGCCTCCACGGTCTCGCCGGTCAGCACGCCTACGCCAATGCCGAGCGCGGCCATCGTCGACGAGAGGTGATAGGCCTGGTCGGCAACGAGCGCGCGCAGCGGATAGACAAAGATGCTCGCACGCCCGCGAAGGACCGCCTCGCGCGCGGCATGCACATGGAAGATAAGAGACTTGCCGCGCCCCGTTCCCATAACGGCCAGAACACTTTGGTGATCGGCCAGGGCATCGAGCGCCTCGACCTGCGCGCGGTGCGGCTGGTTCGAGCCGATAAAGCTATGGATAAGCGAGCGCGTCAGCTCGGTATAGGAAAGCTGGGCGAGCGTTTGGCGCTTGCGGGACTCCAGACGCAGACCGGCGTCCGCAGGCTCCACGCCGCGGCGAAGCTCACATGCCGGGTCGTCAACGCTGGGCGCCGTGGTATCGCGGACCAAGACATCCTTGATCATAAGCTTGGGCTTTACGCGACCTTGCCAATGCTCGGCCACGGCCTCGAACACCAAGTCGACAGCGCTATCGCAATTGATGAGCTTATCGATCTGCGGCACGCGGAACATAATGGCCGGCACACTCGCGGCGCCATCGGTCGCCACGAAGCGCATGTGCTCGCCGGTTTTGCCCACCACGGCGCGGTCGCACATTGTCACGCCCTCGGCCGCCAACAGCGGCACCTTGTTGCCCTGGCCAAACGGCTCAAGACGGGAGATCTGCTCGATGGTCTCAATATTCAGCTCGGAGAGGTCGACGGTGGCAGCAACCTCGTCGGTGTCCTCAAAGTCCTCGGCGGGGAGCTCGGACAGCACGGCGGAAAGGCGACGACGGAACTCGTCGAGCTTGGACGCCTCGATGGTCACGCCCACCGCACCCGCATGCCCGCCGCGACGAATCAGCAGATCGGAGCAGCGTTCTACGGCGTCGAACAGGTTGACCTTGCCCACCGAGCGACCCGAACCGCGAGCGATACCGCCTTCGATCGAGAACAGCAGCGCCGGCACGTGATAACGGTTGGTCAGGCGGCTCGCCACGATACCCTTGACGCCCTCGTGCCAGCCCTCGCCACCCACGACGATTGCGCGCCCGCCGTCATAGGTCTCCTCGACCTTTGCCATGGCATCGCGCGTGAGCTCTGCCTCGATCTCGCGACGCTGACGGTTGATCTCCTCGAGCTCGGCGGCAAGCGCGCTCGCTTCGATAGGGTCGCGGGCAAGCAACAAGTCGAGCGCCAGCTTGGGATCGGCCATGCGACCCGCGGCGTTCAAGCGGGGAATGAGCGAAAACGACAGGCCAT
>CABQXG010000163.1 GCA_902468045.1 uncultured Collinsella sp. | reverse complement strand
CGCGACATCGCGCTGGTCTCGAGCGACTATCGCCTGATGAACTTCAACACGTCGCTACTCAAGACCAAGACGACAACCAACACGCAGGGCGTCCAAGCCTTTACGGCCAAGAAGGGCCGCTCGGTCACCACCGTCGGCACAACCGAGGAGATTCTTGGCGCCGGTGTCTCGGCCGAGAAGTTCACCGCACAGAGCCTCCCCTCCGCCGGTGCCCTTATGAAAGAAAACGACATGGCAAGTTTGTTTGACTAGGACGACGGCAACGATCGTTAGATACTTCGCAAAGCGACGAGGCCCGGAACGCAACGTCATTGCGCCCGGGACTCGTCGTTTTTCTTCTCAACTATTTTTTAACGCAGATAAATTGATTTCTGCTTATTTTTCTGCGTAAAAAATGTCAGCGCCACTGCTTCGATGCCCTTTGGTCAGTCGTTAGCAAAACTTGCAAAAGATAGCAAAACTTGCAAAAATTAGCAAAACTTGCAAAGGAGCTACCATGGAGTACAGCAAGAACCCCTTTACCCCGACGTTCGGAAGCGTCCCTCCCTTTCTAGCGGGTCGCGAGCATATCCTGCGTGGCTTCATCAACGGCCCGGGAGATCCCAACCTGTCAACCATTTTTACTGGCGCAAGGGGAACGGGCAAAACGGCGCTTCTCTCGCTCCTTTCAGAAACGGCGCTTGAACACGGCTGGATCGCAGCAAATGTCTCCGCCATGCCAGGCATGCTCGAAGATATTATCGAGCGAACCAAAGAAGCCGCAGATAGCTACCTCTCACAGCCCCACGCGCGCATAAACGGCGTTCAAATTGGTCCAGTGGGCATCGATTGGACATATGCTCAAGAGGCCCAGGGCAACTGGCGCACACGTATGAATGGCATCTTTAAGCAACTCGAAAAACATGACATCGGACTTCTCATCACCATCGATGAAGTCACCGTCGATCTCGAAGAAATGCTTCAATTTGCCTCTGTTTACCAGCACTTTGTACGCGAAGGTAAAAAAGTCGCCCTACTCATGGCAGGACTACCCTACAAAGTATCGGCACTGCTACGCAACGATTCCGTCTCGTTCCTCAGACGTTCCCAATATCATCAATTAGGACGAATCACTGACGTTGAAATTGCAAACGCATTCCGCAAAACCGTTGAGGCCGGAGGCCGCTCAATCACGCCAGAAGCGCTCGAGGATGCCGTGAAGGCCGTCGACGGATTTCCCTATATGATGCAGCTCGTCGGATATCGCACATGGGATGTTTCGGAGAACTCACCCAAAATCAGTGCACCTGATGTACAGCAGGGTTCTCTGCTTGCCCGCATGGAGCTGCGCGATCGAATTCTCGAAACGACCTATCGGGAGCTTTCCGATAAAGACATTGAGTTTTTGCTCGCGATGCTGCCCGATTCTGGCCCCAGCAGGGTCTCAGAAATTGCCAAGCGTATGGGCGTCGCCAGCAACTATGCAAGCCAATACAAGCGCCGCCTCCTCGAGGACGGCGTAATCGGAGAGCGCGGGCGTGGTCTCGTTGGCTTCGACATCCCCGCGTTCAGGGAATTCTTGAACGAGAAGGCGTTTTAGCACACCGGAATTGTCCGCGGGAGCATCGTTGCATGGCAATCAGCAATCCTCTTGGTAAG
The DNA here is from genome assembly GCA_902468045.1 of uncultured Collinsella sp. Taxonomy (GTDB): domain Bacteria; phylum Actinomycetota; class Coriobacteriia; order Coriobacteriales; family Coriobacteriaceae; genus Collinsella. Next base: position 2,393 of record CABQXG010000163.1, on the reverse strand, counting down.
GACAGCAAGCATTTCCACCAACACCGATTATCATGCGCTCTTCTTTCCTTAAGAGAGCTTGCGAGCGAGCTCGCGCACCTCTTTCAGCTTGGGCGAGGAAGCCATGCTGTCGCGCTCGGTTATGTCGCTGATGGTGACAATGCCCTGGTCCTCCCACTTGCAGTACGCGCAGGTTGACTTGTACATAGCGATCGCCGCATCATAGACGCCCTCGCTGTGGCTATCGAGCAAAAGGGCCGTCTTGGTGAACGGGAAGCCCGTGGCACCGAAGGCGTACAGGCGGTCGATGGCGGCCTTCTCCTGCGCAGTGATATCAAACCAGTAGATGGGCGAAGCGAACACAACCATATCGGCGCCTTTCAGCGACTCGATCACGTCGGCCATGTCATCCTTCTGCACACAGATGCCCTCATGGGTAAAGCAGTACTGGCATCCCAGACAACCAGCGATCTTTTTGCCGGCAACGCGGATGACCTCGACCGTATGGCCGGCCTCTCGCGCGGTCTCGGCAAACACCTCGACCATGGTGTCGGTATTAGCGCCCTTGCGCGGGCTACCACTCAATACAACGATATTCATAAGAATCTCCCTCCTTCATGCCGCAGGCGCGCGGCACACATTTCGTTGTAACCAAAACAGATGGAGCTATTCAGTCGTCTGCAGATCGCATCTCTTGTTCGTGCTCTCTAGACACAATCTCATTGCCTGACAACTCCTCAACTGTCTTGATTCTCTCTCCGGGAATTGAACAGTAAATCGTTGGCCGCAGAGTGTCGACTGTGGGAAAATTAACTAGAGCTTTCTCCTGCTCGCGTGAGCGTTCGCGTGTATGAGCCTGGCCGAATCGGGCAGGCACAATATAGATCCACGGAAACCGGCCTACGAACAAGGAGCGCCTTATGTATGGACAGCATGTTGCACCGCAAACCCATAACAAACGCACTGACCTGTCTATCCGCAACGTCAAGCTTCATGCAGGCGCCAGAGTCGTCGCCTTCGGAGTAAGCATTCTTATGGCAGGGCAGCTTTTGCTACCCTGTGCAGCACTGGCGACCGAAATACCCGAACCCGATGTCGCAGTACCCATCACCTGCGACGAAGTCAACGCGGAAGGCAGCCTCACAGCAACCACCCCCATCGATCATTACTACGATTTGGAGCTACCCCCTGCTTTCGAGTTGGTCCAGAATGAGGCTCTTGTATACGATTTTCCCGACAAACCCGAGGACTTCATCTACGGGCTTAACGACACCGTCCATCTCTTCAAGATCGACACCGATACCGAAAGCCTTATAAAAACCGAGAACCCCAAAGAGGCCAGCGTCTCTATTGCCCTGACCATGATTGACAATCACGTTAGAGCAACCGTGGTCTTTACAGGCAGTTACGCCGACGACCAAATCCCTTACAGGCTGGACCTCAACAGCTCAACCTACCTTGGCACACACGTTGACCGTGACTTCGACAGCGGGCAGGGGATTATGCACGAAACGCGGCACGATTACTACATCCGTTACGTCTTCGACAGTGACGTGCACTTGATTGCAACCAATACGAGCGGTTCCAAACCCGAACCGGAAACCAAGCCCGAGCCCACACCGCAGCCCGAAGCAAAAAAGCCGACGGCAAATCCTGTTTCCACCAAGGCAGTAGCGGCGGTTAAACCAACCGGGACCACCCTACCCGCGACGGGCGACAACAGTGCGATGGCAGCCGCCCTGAGTGTTGCCGGTGGTGTAGTTGCGGCAGTTGGCATTTCTGCAACAAGGCGTCGCAACCGCTAGCCAGCATTTCGTACCCCGCAGACAAAGCTCTATCCCCGCTCCGATGAGCTTTACTCACCGAGAAGTTTCTTCCCCACGGAAATGAGTTTCTTTCCAACGGCCGCCTTCACGCCAATCGTTACAACCACGTGGGCAGTGCGGGCTTCGAGATCCGCAGCGAGGATGTCCCCCGATGCCCGCACTGCGGCTGGCAGCTCGTGCCGTGGGTGCGCGACGACACATTTCTGCAGGGCGCGGCATGGCGCGAGAGTATCGAACGATATGGGCGCTTCGTGCGCGAGCGTAGCGATGGCCGCGTGCTGTTGCTGGAGCTTGGCGTGGGCGAAATGACCCCCGGCATCATCACGCTCCCGTTCTGGAGCATGACCGCAAAGCTGCCGGATGCGCACCTGTTGAGCGTAAACATCTCGGGCGACTCGGCTCCGCTGCAGCTTGGAAGCAAGGCAGAGGCGATCCAGGCAGACTTGGGTGCCTTGCTCTCGGCGGCGCGGGCCGACGACTAGTAGCGCGGCGAGGCGTCTTGCCGCAAACCGTCCTTGCTAAATGCATGACCGTTAATAAGTAAAAAGCAAGGTGCGTCTTATTTCAAATACTCCTCAAAGAACGCTT
>CABQXG010000162.1 GCA_902468045.1 uncultured Collinsella sp. | reverse complement strand
GCGGTGGAGGCGCCGGCGGCAAAGGAGCCGTTCTTTAAGATGTCCTCCATCCCGGGTGCCAATATTTTGGTGCCGCTTTTGCTGGGCTGCCTGCTCAACACGCTATTCCCCGACCTGTTCAAAACGCTCGGCAGCTTTACGCTTGGCATGACTCAGCAGGGCGCAGGCCCGCTTGTGGGCGCCTTTTTGCTCATCGTCGGTACGACGATTTCGTTTAAGAGCGCTCCTGCCGCCGCTGCCCGCGGCGCCATTATCATTGCCGTCAAGCAGATCGTGGTCGTTGCCGTGTCGCTGCTCATCCTTTATGTGTTCAACGACAACCTGTTTGGCATCTCTGCCATGGTGATGCTGGCCGCTTGCACCGGCGCCAACAATGCTATGTACGCTGGACTGATGGGCACCATGGGCAACGAGGCCGAGCGTGGCGCCGTCGCCATCACCACGCTCGTTGTCGGCCCTCCGGTCACGATGATTGTCCTTGGCGCCGCCGGTCAGGCTCCGATTGGCTGGTCGCTCGTGGGCGCCATCCTGCCGATCGTCGTCGGCATTATTCTAGGTAACCTGTTCCCCAGCTTTAAGAAGATGATGGCCCCGGCGCTTTCCGCTATCATCGTGCTCGTCTTCTTTGCCATGGGCTCGACCATGACCTTTGGCCAGCTCATTAATGGCGGTCTCCCCGGTATTCTGCTCGGCGTGATCTGCTCGGTGATCTTTGCAATTCCCGTTATCGCGGTCGATAAGCTCACGGGCGGTACGGGTGTCGCAGGTGCGGCCATTTCGAGCTGCGCCGGAGCCAATGTGGCCACGCCTGCTGCCATGGCAAGCGTCAACGGGTCCATGTACGGCGGCGCGGTGCTCGCGACGGCCACGGCACAGGTTGCTGCCTGCGCAATCGTGACGGCTATTTTGACCCCGCTGGTCACCAGCTGGTGCTACAAGCATTTTGAGGGCCAGGGCAACGGCGATAGCAAGGCAACGACCGACAAGGCCGCCTCAGCCGCCTAATGCCAAGCGGCAATCAAAGCTAAAAACTAGTCACGCCACAGGGCGGCCACGGGGGATCCTGTGGCCGCCCTGCAGTTTCTGTAGGGTCTCTGGGACACTTTACCCTGCTAAAGCTGGCATAACAGCTAGAGCGAACGTCGTACAAAGGCAAGGAAAAATAACATACAAATCGGTGAACGGTAGTTGTTCGCGCTCGCATTTCCTGCGGGTTTGTAAAAAACGCCCTTATGATATAAAAAAAGAAACATATAACAGCCCAGATGGAGAGGGTCGCTATGTTATCCTTCTCAGACGGGTGAAATCTTGGGTTTTGGGTTGTAGTTCCAAGGTGGACAAACGTTTTCTCTGCACCAGCGTGTGGTGAAGAACGGAAGAAGCCGGTAGTGCAAGTCGAAAATTCAAGAATTCAATAAGCAGCGGTGTGAGAGAGCGCCGCATAACACGTAACTAGGAGCGTGGTTACACAATGCAGGAGGCATGGGAAGGCTTCAAGGAAGGCATCTGGACGGGAGAGGTTGACGTCCGAGACTTCATCCAGAAGAACTACACCCCCTACGAGGGCGACGAGTCGTTCCTCGCCGGCCCGACCGAGCGTACCAAGGAGCTGTGGGGCGAGGTTCTCGACCTGCTGCTTAAGGAGCGCGAGCAGGGCGGTGTCCTCGATATGGACACCAAGACCGTTACGGGTATCGTGAGCCACCCCGCTGGCTACATCGATAACGCCCACCGCGAGAAGGAGACCATCGTCGGTCTCCAGACCGCCACGCCGCTCAAGCGCGCGCTGCACGTCAACGGTGGTATCCGCATCGCTTGTCAGGCTGCCAGCCAGCACGGCTATAAGGTCGACGAGAACGTTGTCGAGCGCTACACCTTCGAGCGTAAGACCCACAACGCTGGCGTCTTCGATGTCTACACCCCCGAGATGCGTGCTTGCCGCTCGGCTCACATCATCACCGGTCTGCCCGATGGCTATGGCCGCGGCCGCATCATCGGCGACTACCGTCGTGTTGCCCTGTACGGCGTCGACTACCTGATCAAGGACAAGGAGGCCCAGAAGGCTTCCACCCCGACGGTCATGACCGCCGACAACATCCGCGATCGTGAGGAGCTGCAGGAGCAGATCCGCGCCCTCGGCGAGCTCAAGATGATGGCCGAGACCTATGGTTTCGATATTTCCAACCCTGCTACCAACACGCAGGAGGCCATCCAGTGGATGTACTTCGCCTACCTCGCTGCCGTCAAGGAGCAGAACGGCGCTGCCATGTCCATCGGCCGTACCTCTACGTTCATCGACATCTACGCTGAGCGCGACCTTGCCAACGGTACCTTCACCGAGGAGCAGATCCAGGAGTTCGTGGATCACTTCATCATGAAGCTCCGCATGGTCAAGTTTGCCCGTACCCCCGAGTACCAGGCCCTGTTCACCGGCGATCCGCAGTGGGTCACCGAGTCCATCGGCGGCATGGGTGTTGACGGCCGTACGCTCGTTACCAAGATGAGCTACCGCTACCTGCACACGCTCGAGAACATGGGCACCAGCCCCGAGCCCAACATGACCGTTCTGTGGTCGACCCGTCTGCCCGAGAACTTCAAGAAGTTCTGCGCCAAGACTTCTGTCGCCAGCTCCTCGATCCAGTACGAGAACGACGACCTCATGCGCGTCTATCACGGCGACGACTACGGCATTGCCTGCTGCGTGTCCTCCATGCGCATTGGCAAGGAGATGCAGTTCTTCGGCGCCCGCGCCAACCTGGCCAAGTGCCTGCTGTACGCACTCAACGGCGGTGTTGACGAGGTCTCCAAGAAGCAGGTCGGCCCCAAGTACCGCGCCGTCGAGGGCGATACGCTCGATTACGACGACGTTGTGGCCAAGTACAACGACATGATGAAGTGGCTCGCTGGCGTGTACGTCAACTCGCTGAACATCATTCACTACATGCACGACAAGTATTGCTACGAGCGCATCCAGATGGCTCTGCACGACAAGCACGTGCACCGCTGGTTCGCTACGGGCATCGCTGGCCTTTCCGTCGTGGCTGACTCCCTGTCCGCCATCAAGTACGCCAAGGTTCACCCCGTCCGTGATGAGAACGGCATCATCGTCGACTTCGAGACCGAGGGCGAGTTCCCCAAGTACGGTAACGACGACGACCGCGTCGACCAGATCGCTCACGACGTTGTGCACCAGTTCATGGAGTACATCCGCATGAACGACACCTACCGCAACTCCGTGCCCACGACCTCGGTTCTGACCATTACCTCCAACGTCGTGTACGGTAAGAAGACCGGCTCCACGCCCGACGGCCGCAAGGCTGGCCAGCCGTTCGCCCCGGGTGCTAACCCCATGCACAAGCGCGATAGCCACGGCGCCATCGCTTCGCTGTCTTCGGTTTCCAAGCTCCCGTTCCGCGATGCTCAGGACGGCATCTCCAACACCTTCTCCATCATCCCGAGTGCGCTCGGCAAGGAGGACCAGGTGTTCTTTGGCGATATCGACCTTGATCAGCTGGGCGAGTAACTATTGTTAGTGCTATACTAACAATAACGATTACTGATTAGCGCGCCGGTTTCGGCCGGCGCCTATTAATCGAAGGAGACACATTATGAAGGTTTCTGAAGTTTCCGAGACCCAGGCCGATAACCTGGTCCACATGCTCGACGCTTACGCTGAGAAGGGTGGCCACCACCTGAACATCAACGTCTTCAACCGTGAGACGCTGCTCGACGCTCAGGCTCACCCCGAGAAGTACCCGCAGCTGACCATCCGCGTTTCCGGCTACGCCGTGAACTTTCACACGCTCACCAAGGAGCAGCAGGACGAGGTCATTGCGCGTACCTTCCACGACAAGTTCTAAAGGGACTCAACTCCCACCGGAGACCCGGTAAGGCCTACGCACTTTGCCTCTCAAACGTCCTCGCCGCTTCGCGGCTGCGGAATGTTTGCGAGACAAAGTGCTCCCGGCCTTGCCGGGTCTCCTGCGTTGTCGTCCTTTAGGGAACCACGCTAAATTAAATTGGTGTCCTCGGACATGCAAAGATGGT
>CABQXG010000161.1 GCA_902468045.1 uncultured Collinsella sp. | reverse complement strand
CAGCGTGCAGCGATTTTGCATGCGGCGAGTCGCGCGCCGTCGGCGGGCGCCATGATGATGTATTCCATCGTGAGCATTCGCGAGCAGGCCACGCTCGACCGCCTGGCCGATCTGTGCGACCATCAGCCCATGATCGCCAAGGCGCCCTGGGCACTTATATTTGTGGTCGATTATGCCAAGTGGATCGATCTGTTTGAGCACGTGGGCTGCTTTGAGCCCGAGTTCGTCGAGCGCACGGGCAAGGCGCCCCGCCGTGCGCCGGGTTTGGGCGACCTTGCCATCGCGGCCCAAGACGCCGTGATCGCCGCGCAAAACGCCGTGGTTGCCGCCGAGGCCCTGGGGCTGGGAAGCTGCTACATTGGCGACATCGTCGAGAATGCCGAGGAAGTTGCCGAGCTGCTCGATCTGCCGCCCTATACCATGCCGCTGTCGATGCTCATCATCGGCACGCCCCGTAAGGAGCGCCTGGCGATCGCGCATCCCGTGGTGAACCTGGTGCACGAGGAGCGCTACTGCCGTGCGGATGCCGCGACTATGGATGCGCAGGTGGCCGAGATGGACGCGATGTTCCGTCCGCATGCCCGCGAGGTGGGGGAGCGCGTCGTGGACATCTATACCCGCAAGCACACGAGTCCCTTTATGGCTGAGATGAGCCGATCCATGGAATGGTGGTTCAAAAACTGGCTTGGAAAATGACAGATGAGGCAAAGGGACAGTCCCTTTGTCGCATTCCATATCGCCGTGGTGGCCTAAAGGCCGTATAAATGTTTATCTAGCTGGGAAAACGGTGCCGTGCAAGCGCAGGTCGATTACCTATAATCCCTTCGAACATTAAAGTTGGGAGGAAACCGGCTTATGGAACAAAAGGCCAAGGAGGCAGCCTCGCACGCTGCGATTCCTGTGAGCATCTCGGCGATGCTCGTCACGCTGGGCGTGGTGTATGGTGATATCGGCACCAGCCCTATGTATGTAACCAAGGCGCTCGTTGCCGGCAACGGCGGCATCGGAAGCGTCACGGAGGAGTTCGTGCTCGGCGCGCTCTCCCTTGTCGTGTGGACGGTCACGTTGCTGACCACCATCAAGTATGTGCTCATCTCGCTGCGCGCCGATAACCATGGTGAGGGCGGCATCTTTGCCCTGTACAGCCTGGTCAAGCGCTGCGGCAAGTGGCTTATCATCCCCGCCATGCTGGGTGGCGCCGCGCTGCTCGCCGACGGCATCCTGACGCCGGCCGTTACCGTTACCACGGCCATCGAGGGCCTGCGCACCATCCCGGCGGTCCATGCCGTGCTGGGCGATGACCAGGGCCGCGTCGTCGCCATTACGCTCGCCATCATCATCGTGCTCTTCTTGGTACAGCGCATCGGTACGGCCAAGATCGGTCACGCCTTTGGCCCCATCATGACGCTGTGGTTCCTGTTCCTGGGCGGCACGGGTCTGTTCTTCGTCTTCCAGCACCCCGCCGTGCTGCTGTGCCTCAACCCGGTGCGCGGCATCGCCTTTTTGCTGAGCCCCAATAACCACGCGGGCATCATGATTCTGGGCAGCTGCTTCCTCGCCACCACCGGTGCCGAGGCGCTCTACTCCGACATGGGCCACGTCGGCCGCGGCAACATCTACGCTACCTGGCCGTTCGTTAAGTGCTGCCTGCTGCTTTCCTATATGGGCCAGGGCGCTTGGCTTATGAACAACGCTGCCAACCCCGAGCTCATGGGCATTGCCGATCTCAACCCGTTCTACCAGATGCTCGCCCCGGGCCTGCGCCCGTTTGCCGTAGGCCTTTCCACCGTTGCGGCCATCATTGCCTCGCAGGCGCTCATCACCGGCGCATTCTCGCTGGTGTCCGAGGCCAGCCGTCTGGACCTTATGCCGCACATGCAGGTCTTCTACCCTGCCGAGACCAAGGGCCAGCTCTACATCCCCATGGTCAACAACGTCATGCTTGTCGGCTGCGTCATCGTGGTGCTGCTGTTCCAGAACTCGGCGCATATGGAAGCCGCCTACGGCCTTGCCATTACGCTGACTATGATGTGCACCACGCTGCTGCTCTTCTTCTACCTGCACGAGGAGCGCAAGCTCAAGGTTGCTCCGTGGATCTTCGCGGCCTTCTTCCTTTTGCTCGAAGGCTTCTTCTTCGTGAGCTCGCTCACCAAGTTCTTCCACGGCGGCTATTTCACCATCCTCATGGCTGCACTCATCATGGGCATTATGGTGTGCTGGTACAACGGCACGGCGGTCGAGCAGCGCCAGTTTACGCTGCTGCCGCTGCGCAGCTACCTGCCGCAGCTCAAGCGCCTGCGCGACGACGACCGTTACGAGCGCATGAGCGACAACGTCGTGTACCTGACCAAGGACACCCATACCGACTACATCGACCGCGATATCGTCTATTCGATCTTGGACAAGCATCCCAAGCGCGCTCGCGCCTGGTGGTTCGTGAATGTCGAGACCATGGACGAGCCGCACACCTTTGCCTATTCGGTCGAGACGTTCGGCACCGACTACGTGTTCCGCGTGCATCTGTACCTGGGCTACAAGATCAACCAGCGCGTCAATGCCTACCTGCGTCAGGTCGTTCAGGACCTGGCTGCCACCGGCGAGCTGCCGCCGCAGACGCATGACTACTCGGTCTACAAGGATCCGGGCAACATCGGTACGTTCAAGTTCGTCCTGATTCGTAAGCTTCTGGCGCCTGAAAGCGATGTGGAGCCGAGCGAGCGTACGGCCATCACGCTCAAGTACATCATCCGCCGCGCCGCCGGCACGCCTGCACGCTGGTACGGCCTGGAGAACTCCAACGTGAGCTTTGAGTACGTGCCGCTGTTCACCAAGTTCAAGGCCGTGAACAAGATGCAGCGCCTGGCTCCCAACGAGCGGCCGTAGACGTCGGCGGCTACACGGAGTTGGTTTTTGATGGATAAGCATGAGGCCGGGGAGGTAAACATGGATACAAAGGCGCTCGATGGCCGTGAGGCGGTGGTCGAAATGGTGCGTGAGGCACGCGCCGACGCCTCCGAAGATCGGTTTTTGACGAACCGTGCCAACATGGATATGGCCGACCGCGTGATCTCGATCGTGGCACTGGTATTTGGAGCGGCGTGCGTGTGCGCACTGCTCGCGCACGTGCTGTTTGTCTAACGTCCGCAGGTTGCAAAGGCTTTACACTTGGAACCACCACAAGGGGAAACCACCACAAAGGTGCCTGTCCCCTTTGTGGTGGTTTTTGTTTTTGAGAGAGGGGCGGAACGCTGATGGACGTCCGTACGGACGGCGATATTGCCGATAGCTTTTGGTGGCGGCGCACAACGCTGACGCGCCGCACTCCTCTGTATGACGCCTGCGTATCGGTGGGGCTGCTGGTCGCGGCGACGATTGTGGGCGCGCTGCTCGACCATCCGGGTCTCGCGCCGAGCATCATGATCGTCTATGTGTTCGCCGTTCAGCTGTGCGCATTCTTTACCTGGAGTCGCCTGTATTGCTTGCTGAGCTCGGCTGCCGCCGTGGCACTCTACAACTTCTTGTTTGTCGACCCGCGCTACTCGCTGTCGCTTATCGACCGCGGCTATCCCGGCATGTTCTTCATCATGTTCGTGGTTTCGCTTGTGTCGAGCTCGATTGCGTTGGCCCTGCGCCGCGCCTTGGCACAGGCTGCCGCCAGCGACCGCCGCACGCATATGGTGCTCGAGACCAACCGCATGCTGCAGCGGTGCGCCGATCAGCAGCAGATTGTTCATGCCATGGCGACGCAGCTGGCGCGTCTTTCGGGCTGTCCGGTCGTGTGGTACAGCGCCGACGCCGAGGGCGATGACCTGCTGCCGCGTGCGACGTACACAGCCGTGGGCGATGCCGCCCCGGTGCACGAGCCGGTGCCGCAAATGCCGCCGCGGCTCTCGGCGTCCGCCTATGTGGGAACGCCGCTCGACGCCACGTTTGGCGGCTCGGCGTTTTATGGCATCTACCTGACGGTTCGCACGGGCGACGGCTTCGTGCGCTCGGGCGACCCCGGCTCGGTGGTGGGCGTGCTGGCTATCGTTGCCGAGCCCGACGTGCTGACACATGAGGAGCGGACACTT
>CABQXG010000160.1 GCA_902468045.1 uncultured Collinsella sp. | reverse complement strand
GCCATGGCGCTCGGTCTGCTGGACCAAAAGCTCCATGCCGAGACCACGGTGGAGGCCGCCGGCGAGCAGGCCGATATCCTGCACCCCGGCGTGCCGTACAAGCTGCGCGTTGCCATCGAGCGCGAGGCTCGCGCCATGAGCGGCTACCGTTACGGCCGCGACCTGGCAAACGAGTTTATGGACACGCTCGAGGGCGCGCCCAAGGGCGATATCCGCGGTGCCATGGCGCTGCTCATCGACAAGCAGGACGATCCGCGCCGCGTCGAGGTCTACTCGGCGCTGCAGGATCTGGTGCTGGCCGGAGGTCGCTAGATGGAGCTCACGGACCGCTCTGGTTATTTTGCGGGCCCCGGCATGCTCGGCGGCTCTTTTGGCGATGCCTCGCGCGCAAGCGACGAGGCCGCCGAGGGCGTCGCCGACCCCTGCCTGGGCCATGCGCCCGACCAGGTGGTCTTCTATGAGCTCACGCGTAAGTTTGTGGAGACCGAGGAAGACGTTCCCCAGGAGGCCTGCGACGTGCTGTACTACACGCTCGCCGTGGGCCACCACACCGGCGTGCTCGACTGCTTTGAGCCGCGCCTGTCGGTGCCGGTGAACGTCTTCTATTCGCTCGTCGACGTGCTGCCGGAGGGGGAGGCCAAGACCAAGTTCGAGGCCATCCGCTCCTTTGGCGAGTGCCAGCTCGACAAGGCGGCGGTGCCGTCGCTGCTCGAGGCCTGCGATGCGCTGCTCGACGAGCGCGGTTTTCGCGGCTCGGCCAAGGCCGGCATCTCGGTGTTCGATGACGACTTTGGCCTGCATGCCCAGCAGGTCGCGTTCTTAATGAAGTTTCGCGATCTGGTGGAGCGCGTGCGCGATGTTTCGGGTGTGTATCTGACGGGAAGGTTGCAGTAATGGGTCGCGTTGTGGATGGACGTGTGAACGGCGCCCCGTTTGCGGGTATCGTGCTCACGGCGGGAAGCGTGCTGCGTGCCGACGATGCCGCCGGCCCCGTGCTCTCCAAAAAGATGGAGGACGCGCCCATCGCCGGTTGGTACACCATCGACGGCGGGCAAACGCCCGAGGACGACATCATCGAGGTTAAGCGTGAGCGTCCGCCGCGTTTGGTCTTGGTCGATGCCGCCGACATGGCGCTGCCCGTCGGCGCCATCCGCTTGCTCGACAAACGTGACGTGGCCCGCAAGTCGATGTTCACCACGCATTCGCTCCCTTTGTCGATTCTGATCGAGGAAATCGAGCAATCGTGCGAAGATATCGTCTTCATAGGGATTCAGCCGGGCGATACGGAGTTTTACAACCCTATGTCCCCGGAGGTCTTTGACGCCGTCGACGCCGTGTACGACGCCGTGGCCGCCAACGACTTTTCCCACTTTGTCCGCTTGGGGCAAGAGCAATAGGAGCGCTTGTCCCCGCTGATTAGGAAAGAAGTGATTGACATGGCAGATTCCAAGGCAGAATATCCCGCTCCCGATTGCCTGGCGCCTGCCGCGATCGAGGCCAAGACCGAGACCGCCGGCGTGACCAAGGCCAACCTGCCGGTCGCAAAGGCCTTTCTGCTGGCAATGTTCGCCGGTGCGTTCATCGCCTTCGGCGGCCTGTTCTTTACCGTGTTCTTGAGCGATAGCACGCTGGGCTGGGGCGCCCAGCGCGTCGTGGGCGGCCTGTGCTTTTGCCTGGGCCTGGTGCTGGTGCTGGTGTGCGGCGCCGAGCTGTTTACCGGCAATTCGCTTATGGTCTGCGCACTCAAGAGCAAAAAGATCGCCCTGGTCCAGATGCTCAAGGCTTGGGTCGTCGTATGGGTCGGTAACTTTGTCGGTGCCCTGTTCATCGTCTTTTTGGTGTACATGGCCGGCATTTACAAGCTCAACGGCGAGGCGGTCGCCAATTCCATGGTGAGCGTCGCCGCCGGCAAGGTGACGATCGACTGGGTGACGATCTTCTTCCGCGGCATCCTGTGCAACATCTTTGTGTGCCTGGCCGTGTGGATCGGTACCGCCGGCAAGACTGTGGTCGATAAGGTTGTGGGCATTCTGCTGCCCATCGCCGCCTTTGTGGCCTGCGGTTTTGAGCACTGCGTCGCCAACATGTACTTTTTGCCCATGGGTGCCGTGATGCACGCGTGCGGCTATGGTGCCGACGTCGCCGGCGCCGATGCGCTCAACGCCGCGGGCATTGCGTTTAACCTGTCCGCCGCCACGCTTGGCAACATCGTGGGCGGCGCGGTTCTGGTCGCGCTCGGCTACTGGTTTATCTACGCCAAGAAGTCCGAGGCGTAATAAGCTGGAATGACGTACGGGCCTCCCGAGGGGCGTTTGCCTTTTGGGAGGCTCTTCGTGTCTTGCTGCGGTAGATGCTGCGGGCTTTGCGTCGCGGCAGCTGGTGGCAGAGCTGTGGTGCGGCGGGGCTTGAACCCCTGAGCTGGAAGGAATAATCGAGATGGCATCGAGAGCTATGCATGACGGTCGCTCCGTGGTGACGACATGCGGGGGATGCTATGCCGATTGCGCCTTTGAAGCCCATGTTGAGGATGGGCGTGTGGTGGCCGAGTTGCCGGTGCCGGGGCATCCGTGCGCGGCGCGTGCCCTGTGCGCCCGCGGACGGCATCGCCTGGCAATGCCGTTTGACGAGCGCGAACGCATTGTGCACCCCATGCGCCGACGAACTGATGGCTCGGGGTTTGATGCGATTACCTGGGACGAGGCGTTTGCTCAGATTGCCGAGCGCCTTTTGGGGATTGTTGACGAGTGCGGGCCTCGTGCGCTGGGCATGACGCTCGGCGTGCCCTCGTTCGACCGCTACTGGGCCTATCGCTTTATGCATGCGCTGGGCTCGCCCAACGTGTATGGTGCCGACGGTGCCTGCGAGGTAAGCCGACTTACCGGTTGGGAGCACAGCCTGGGTTATAGTCCCGCCTCCGACCTGGCGCATACCGATTGCATCATGTACCTGGGGCGCTCCATTGTCGATTCGTCGACGATGGGGGCCGTTGACGCGCTCAACGATGCACGCCGGCGCGGGGCGAAGATTATCGTGGTTGACCCCCGGCGCAGTGGCTCGGCCGCGCTTGCCGACCGCTGGCTGCGCGTGCGTCCGGGCTGCGACTTGGCGTTGCTGTTGGGTATTGCCCATGTCTTGATTGCCGAGGATCTGTACGACTACGAGTTCGTGACCCGCTATACCACGGGTTTTGACGAGCTGGCGCAGGCGGCCAGCGCTTGGACGCCCGAGTGGGCCGAGTCGATGTGCGACGTGCCGGCCGCAGAGATTGTCGCCACGGCGCGCGATCTCGCTGCCGCCGCGCCTGCCGCCGTGGTGGATGCGGGCTTTCATGGTGGCATCGGTATCGCGTATGCCAATAGCACCCAGACCGCGCGCGCTATCTGCTTGGTCGATGTGCTGCTGGGCTGCATCGGACACGCGGGCGGCGCGCTCAATCCACCTACACCGCTTGTGCTGGGCGACCTCGATCCCGCACGCTTTGCGACGCCGCCGGTACCGTGCGGGCCCAAGCTGGGGTCCGAGCGTTATCCACTGGTCGATCCGGTGCGCGGCCTGTGCACGACCATCGGTCAGTCGATTCTTGCCGGCGATTTGCGTGGGCTCATCGTCTATGCCAGTAACCCCGGTGCGGGCTATGGCAATGCACAGGCTTGGTTGGGTATTTTGCAGCAGCTCGACTTGCTCGTGACGATTGATATTCGCTGGTCCGAGACGGCGCGTGCTTCTGACTTCGTGCTGCCTGACGTGACGTATCTGGAGGCCGACCGCGGTGTGGGTACGGTCGTGGGCGCCAACGATTCGCGCGTGTTCTACCGCAACGCCGTGCTGCCTGTGCAGCATGACGACACGCGTCCCGGTCGGGAGATTTTTACCGGTCTGGCGCAGGCGTGTGGTGTGGGCGAGTACTTCGACTTTACGTCTGACGATCTGGCGGCTGCCCAGGTGGCGCCTTTTGGGATCAATCTGGACGAGCTCAAGGAGCGCGGCTGGGCCGACACGGGTGTAGCGTTGCCGTCGCGTGCGGGCGAGCCGGCGATTCCCTTGGATGGCGGTAAAATTGCGCTGGCAAGCGACGTGTTGGAACGAGCCGGCCTGGGTCGAATACCCA
>CABQXG010000159.1 GCA_902468045.1 uncultured Collinsella sp. | reverse complement strand
CCGTGGGTCTGACGACCCTTTCCAGCGCGGTAGGCGAGGACCCGGGTACGCTCGAGGATGTCTATGAGCCCTATCTGCTGCAGTGCGGCTTGATGATTCGCACGCCCCAGGGCCGCCAGGCAACGCTTCGCACCTTTGAGCGCTTGGGTATCGAGCCAGCCGTTTAGAGACTGGTTTGTTTTGGCTGATCTGTAGGCTATCGCTGAGCATTGGATAAACATATCGCCATTCGTCGGTTACGGGTGTTTTACTATTGCGCGCCCGTGCTATGCTGAATTGGTCTTTATCTCATCCGGTAACGAAAGGACCGTCCATGCCCACTGACATCGAAATCGCACGTTCCGTCACGCCGCTGCCCATTACCGAGGTGGCTAAGAACGCCGGCGTCGACGTAAAGCACCTGATTCCGTACGGCTTCGACAAGGCTAAGGTCGACTATTCACTGCTCAACGAGCCGACCAATCACCAGGCCAAGCTCGTCCTCGTGACCGCCATCAACCCCACGCCTGCCGGCGAGGGCAAGACCACCACGACCATCGGTCTGGCCGATGGCCTGCGCCGTCGCGGTGTCAAGAGCGCCGTGGCCTTGCGCGAGCCTTCGCTCGGTCCCGTCTTTGGCGTCAAAGGCGGCGCCGCCGGCGGCGGTTGGGCCCAGGTCATCCCCATGGAGGATATCAACCTACACTTTACCGGCGACTTCCACGCTATCGGTGCCGCCAATAACCTGCTGGCCGCCATGCTCGACAACCATATTCAGCAAGGCAACCAGCTCGGTATTGACGTTAAGCGCATCACTTGTAAGCGCGTCGTCGATATGAACGACCGTCAGCTGCGCCACGTCATCGACGGCATTGGCGGTAAGGCCCAGGGCGTGCCGCGCGAGGACGGCTTCGATATCACCGTCGCCTCCGAGGTCATGGCAATCCTGTGCCTGTCTACGAGCATCAGCGACCTCAAGGAACGCTTGGGTGAGATTGTCGTCGGCTATAGCTTTGCCGGCGAGCCCGTCCGTGCCCGCGACCTCAAGGCCCAGGGTGCCATGGCCGCGTTGCTTAAGGACGCGCTCAAGCCCAACCTGGTGCAAACGCTCGAGGGCACGCCCGCGTTTGTCCACGGCGGTCCCTTCGCCAATATCGCCCACGGCTGCAACTCCATCATGGCCACGCGTATGGCGATGCGCTTTGGCGATGTTGCCATTACCGAGGCCGGCTTCGGTGCCGATCTGGGTGCCGAGAAGTTCCTCGACATCAAGTGCCGCATGACGGGCGTTCGCCCCAGCGCCGTCGTGATCGTCGCTACCGCTCGTGCGCTTAAGTACAACGGTGGCGTCGCCAAGGCCGACCTCAACGAGGAGAACCTCGAAGCACTCAAGGCTGGCATGCCCAACCTGCTGCGTCACGTCGACAACATCCAGAACGTTTATGGTCTGCCCTGCGTGGTCGCCATCAACCGCTTCCCGACGGACACCGAGGCCGAGCTTGCGCTCATCGAGTCCGAGTGCCAGAAGCTCGGCGTCAGCGTTAAGCTTTCCGAGGTCTGGGCCAAGGGCGGCGAGGGCGCGCTCGACCTGGCCGATGAGGTCATGCGTCTGATTGAGCAGCCGAGCGAGCTCAAGTTTGCCTACGAGGACGGCGCCGATGTGGCCGACGCCCTCGAGGCCGTTGCCACCAAGGTCTACCGCGCCGACGGCGTCGACTTTACGCCGGCTGCCAAGCGCCAGCTCGCCGAGCTGCGCGAGAACGGCTTTGGCAACCTGCCGGTGTGCGTGGCCAAGACGCAGTACAGCTTTAGCGACAACGCCAAGGCGCTGGGCGCTCCCGAGGGCTTCCACATCACCGTGCGCGAGCTCAAGGTTTCCGCCGGTGCCCACTTTGTGGTCGCGCTGACCGGCAGCGTTCTGACCATGCCCGGCCTGCCCAAGGTTCCCGCGGCCGAGAACATCGACGTCGACAACGACGGCAACATCACCGGCCTGTTCTAAGCCTGCTGCTCATAGCCGCTTGCCCCGCCGTGCCCACAAGGCCCGGCGGGGCTTTTTGATCCTTAGGACCGCGCATGTCTTGTAGATACCGACGGACTCTGCCCATCATAGGCTTTTGCGCGGGTAGAATGCATGGATAACTTGAGACTCACGCGCGACGGAAAGGAATCGTTGCATGGATCAGGACAAGACAACCGTGATGGGCGGCTACGGTTCCGCGCAGGCTGGCGATAGCGCCGATGCGACCCGCGTTGTTCCCAACCCCGGTTATACCGACCCCGCCGCGACGCAGCCTTCTGCCGAGCCCACCCGGGTTATGGGCTATGGCGACACGGCGCAGGATTCTTACGCTGCATCTTCGCAAGGCCCCTATGGCAACGCAGCTCCGGATCCGTTTGATTACGCGCCGCAGGATTCTTATGCTGCCTCGACGCCGAATCCCTATGACAACCTGCCGCAAAATCCCATTCCGCAGCCTCAGCAGACGACGTATATGCCTCGCACGGCGCAGCCTCGCTACGAGTCGCGCGAGCCGTATCGCGAGTACCCCAAGTCGAATATGGCGAGGACGAGGAGAAGAAGCCGTCGCGTTCGTCGAGCGTGATCAAGAAGATCCTCATCGTGCTGGCGATTTTCTTTGCCTTGTCGGTCGTGTTCGCCATCGTGTCGGGCATGCTCAACAAGCGGGGCGCCACGACCGATGCCACGACCGAGCAGGCCGAGACCACCCAGTCTGCTGCCGTCGACCTGAGCGATATCCCGGGACAGTACTGGTCCAACGCCAAGAAGCTCCTCAAGTCACGCGGAGCCGACCTTTCGAACGCCGTGATCCTGACCGACGATGGCTCAACGCCCGTCATCGATTCCAACTGGGTTGTTACGAATGCCTACTATAACGACAACGGCAACCTGGAGATTCAGCTCACGCACAAGAACAGCTATGGCAACTCGTCCGGCGGCCAAAGCGGTACCGACAGCTCGAGCTCCAATACGCTGGAGGATTTGAGCAACAAGGCACAGGAGTTGGGAGACAAGGCACAAGAGCTGGGCGATACAGCCCAAAACCTCGGCGATACTGCTCAGAATCTGGGCGATATGGCTACCAATGCCTGGGACGCGCTGCAAAACGGCATCTCGGGCGCGCAGGGAAACTAGCTGTTAAGCAGGCTACAGTTGCTCGGCCGGACGGTCGGGCGAGCTAAAGCCCGAATCAAAGGTGACGACGCATGAGGCATCGGGTCGGCGCTCGTGCACGATGCGCGTGACGAGCCCCAGCAGCTCCTCGTCGGATATGTCAAAGCCGTCGGGACGCACCAGGTCAAACGAAACGAACCCGTCGTGCTCGTGCAGGTCGTGGATGGAGAGCGCGGGATCGATCTGCATGACGCCGCGCTTGACCCAGCCGCGCAAGTCATCGCCGGTTGTCGCGATGGGGTCGCAGTGCAGTGTGATACCAATGCCCATCTGGCGCTTGATGTCGTGCTCGATGGTGTCCAGAATCTCGTGGTGCTCAAACGCGTCGCCCTCGCCGGGCATCTCCACGTGGGCGCTGGCAAACTGACGACCGGGGCCGTAGTCGTGCACCATGAGGTCGTGTGTGCCCAAGACCTGCGGATAGGACATGATCTTGTCGCGGATTGCCTGGACGAGCTTGGGGTCGGGCGCTTGCCCCAGCAACGGGCTGATGGCGTCGCGCACCAGGCCCAGGCCGCTGATGCAGATGAAGATGCCCACACCCAGGCCTGCCCAGCCATCGAGATCAAAGCCGGTCGTCTGCGAAATAAGCGCCGCCACCAAGACCGAGCCCGAGGTGATGACGTCGTTTTTGGAGTCCTGCGCCGTGGCGATGAGCGTTTCGGAGTCGATGCGATCGCCCAGCGTGCGGTTGAACGCTGCCATCCAGAATTTGACGAGCATGGACAGAACAAGGGCAGCCATGGAGAGCGCCGAATACACGGTGGGCGAGGGCTTGATGATCTTGGTGACCGACTCGAGGATTAGGTTGATGCCGACGGCACAAACCAGGACGGCGACAAACAGACCAGCCAGGTACTCGTAGCGGCCGTGGCCGTAAGGGTGGCCCTCGTCTGCCGGGCGGCTGGCAAGGCGGAACCCGAGCAGGCTCACGATGTTGCTCGAGGCATCGGAGAGGTTGTTGA
>CABQXG010000158.1 GCA_902468045.1 uncultured Collinsella sp. | reverse complement strand
TCTCGGAAGGCACGTGCAGACCTTTCGTCATGGCCTCCTACCTTTCTTTCGGGCCTTTCGGCCGAATCTCTCAGCGCCCTTCCATAGCGGACGCTGCTTGCTGACAGCTCTAGTTATATCCAAATTCCACCCGCAATTCCACCTCGCCCCCGAACGGTCAACAAAGTGCGATGAACGGTATATCGCATGTGATTCCCCCATGATGTACTTCGGCGTTCTAAAGTAACTTTTCTAAGGTAAACGCTCTTTTTTCCTAAAAACTATTTGCAATTGCATCTCTAAACTTTTGATTCAGAATTGCATAGCTAAATCGGTTTTATGTATATAAATGATGTTTGTTTACGTTTCCGCCTGCATTCAATGATATTCAGCTATCCATCATTCTTATTCACACTTATGTACCAGTTGAGTGAGGATATAGACCGCTTGCAGACGAGCAGGGCGTCAGTCCTATGACTTGTCAGCGTAAGAAGTAGGTAAAGATACCGTTCGCGCGATACGTTCGTGCCAGCGGTCGACTAAATTGAGACAATAGTGAAAAGTGTTAGGCTACCGTCCTCTGTGGGGACTGAACGGACAGATGCATATGCCGAGCAAAATCGAAAAGAAGCAAGCCGCCGCAAAGCTGCGCAAACCGCCGCGCGACTTCTCGTACACGCAAAACCGAGAGCTTAGCTGGCTGCGCTTTGACAACCGCGTGCTTGACGAAGCCTTCGATGAGACCGTTCCGCTGTTCGAGCGTCTAAAGTTCGTATCGATTTTCGAGTCTAACCTCGACGAGTTTCTCATGGTGCGCGTGGGCGGCCTGTCCGATCTGGCGGAGCTCAAAAAACAACCTGTCGACAACAAGAGCAATATGACCGCCTCCGAACAGGTCGATGCTGTCATGGCCGAAATGCCCGGGCTCCTTACCCGTTGGGAATCCATCTTTAAGAGCATCGAGGGCAAGCTCGACCCCTTGGGCGTTCACCGCGCCTGCATCGATTCGCTTACGCCCGAGGAGCGCACCTTTGTAACCCGCTACTTCCAGGCCTACGTGTCGCCGGTCATCTCGCCGCTGGTCATCGATCCTCGCCACCCCTTCCCCAACCTACGCAATGGCGCGCTCTATCTGGCCTGTGGTCTGGACGGCGCCACCGACGAGGAGAGCCTGCTGGGCCTTATCGAGATTCCCGCCTCGATGAACCGCGTGGTCGAGATCCCCTCGCCCACCGGCACCTACTCCTACATCTTGCTCGAGGACGTCATCCTCGCCTGCCTGGACAGCTGCTTTGGCTCCTATAAGCCGCTGGATCGTGCGCTGATCCGCGTCACCCGCAACGCCGACATCGATCCGGACGGCGAGGGCGTCGAAGAGGAAGAGGACTACCGCCAGCACATGAAGCGCATCCTCAAGAAGCGCCTGCGTCTGCAGCCGGTAGTGCTCGCGGTCTCGGGGTCGCTCGAGAAGGCAACGCTCAAGACCATCCGCAAGGCGCTCGAGCTTTCGCGCCGCTCTGTCTTTACCTGCGATATCCCGCTCGACCTGGGCTACGTCTTTGGCATTGAGGGCAAGATTCCCGAGCACCTGCGCAATGAGCTGCTCTTTACGCCGTTTAGGCCGCAGCCCAATCCCACCATCGACATGACCCGCTCCATCCGCGAGCAGGTGCTGCAGCACGACAAGCTGCTCTTTTATCCCTACGAGGCCATGAACCCCTTCCTGGATCTGGTGCACGAGGCCGCCTACGACCCCGAGTGCATCTCGCTGCGCATCACGCTCTACCGCGTGGCCAAGCAGAGCCGCCTGTGCGAGTCGCTGATCGATGCTGCCGAGAACGGCAAAGAGGTCACGGTGCTCATGGAACTTCGTGCGCGCTTTGACGAGCAGAACAACATCGAGTGGGCCGAGCGTCTGGAAGAGGCGGGCTGCACCGTCATCTATGGTTCCGAGGGCTTTAAATGCCACTCAAAGATCTGCCAGCTCACCTATCGCGAGGGCATGGCGCTCACCCGCCTCACGCTTTTGGGCACCGGCAACTTTAACGAGAAGACGGCCAAACTCTACAGCGACTTTATGCTCATGACAGCCCATCCCGGCATCGGCGAGGACGCCAACCTGTTCTTCCGCAATCTGTCGCTGGGCAACCTGCGCGGCGACTACCGCTTCCTGGGTGTGGCGCCCGTCGGACTGAAACCGCTCATCATGCGCGGGCTTGACCGCGAGATTCAGCGCGCCCTTGCCGGCGAGCCCGCCCGCGTGTTCTTTAAGCTCAACTCGCTGACCGACCGCGAGGTTATCGACAAGATCGCCGAGGCATCGTGTGCCGGCGTGCGCGTAGACATGATCATCCGCGGCATCTCGTGCCTCAAGCCCGGTGTTCCGGGCAAGACCGAGAACGTGCATGTCCGCTCCATCGTCGGACGCTTTTTGGAGCACGCGCGTGTTTACGCTTTTGGCGTGGACTCGGACATGATTTACCTGAGCTCAGCAGACATGATGACGCGCAACACCGAGCACCGCGTGGAGATTGCCTTCCCCGTGCTCGACCCCACCTGCCGCGCCCTAGTGCACGAGTACATGGGCATGCAGCTGCGCGACAATGTGAAGGCCCGCAGCCTCACGAGCGACGGCACCTGGGTCCCCGTGGAGCGTGCAGAGGGTGAGAAACCCTTCAACTCGCAGGAAGCTCTACTGGAGCGTGCCTATCGCAACGCCGAGGCCGCGCCCGAGCCCGTCATTGAGGCGGAACCTGCCCCCGAGGCCGAGCCGCAGCCAGTAGCACCCAAGGTCCAAGAGGTCCAGGCGACCGTCATTGAGCCCGAGCCCGCACCTGCACCTCAGCCCGAGCCGCAGGTCACCAAGCCCGCACCCGAGACGAGCGCCCGTCGCGATAAGCCCGCCGGCAAGACCAAGGCCATCGAGCGCCATCGCCCCGGTCGCGTGCGCATGGGCCTGGGTCTGATCGGCCTGGGTCTTAAGACGCTCATTACCGGCAAGACGAAATAGTCGTTTGTAGAAGCAGTTTGTAGAAGCGCCCCGCATTTGAGGAAAGCCTCGGATGCGGGGCGCTTTTCCCTGCTACCATGGTGCGAACAACAACGCGAATGACAGGCAGGAATATGAAGCTCACTATGGAATCGATGACCTACGGCGCCGACGGGCTGGCGCACGCCGACAACGGCAAGGCCGTCTTTGTGCAGGGCGCCGTGGCAGGCGACACCGTCGAGGCCGAGGTCGTACAGGACGGCAAGTCGTTCATGCGTGCCCGCACCACCGAGATTCTGGAGCCAAGCCCCGATCGCATTCAGCCTCCCTGCCCCTTCGTGGGCATCTGCGGCGGCTGCTCGTGGGGCAATCTCTCACGCACGGCACAGCTCGCCGCCAAGGAGCAAAATCTGCGCTCCACGCTCGAGCGTATCGGCAAGTTCAGCCCCGATCAAGTCGATGAACTGGTGCAACCCATCCGCCACACCAAGGATGATTGGGGCTACCGCAATAAAATCGAACTCGAGCCGACCGTTGTAAACGGCCGCGTGCGTCTTGGCATGCACGGTGTCGATCCTCGCAAGATCGTGACCGTCGATTCGTGCCCGTTGTTCGACAAACGCTTCCCCAAGGCGCTCAAATCGGTCGTCGGCGCACTCAACTATCTAAGCGGCAGCCATGACTTGGGGCTCGAACGCGTGGGCATTCGCGCATCGCGCCGCACCAAGGCACTCGAGGTCGCACTCTGGACGCCCACAGGCTCTTTTCCGCGCTCGCAGGTCTCCCGCGTGCTGGCGGACGCCGCTCATCCCACGAGCATCGTGCGCGTGATGAGCAAGGGCGAAAAGAAGGCCCGCCGTGTCTCCAAGGTCGAAATGCTCGCCGGAGAGGGCTCATGGACCGAGAATATCGCCGAGGGCCAGATGCGCTTGTCTGCCCCGTCTTTTTTCCAGGTCAACACCAAGGGTGCCGAGATTTTGATCGAGCTTGTCATGGAAGCGCTCGACCCGCAGGAAGACGAGCTTGCCGTGGACCTGTACTGCGGTGCCGGCACCTTTACCCTGCCGCTCGCCCGCCGCTGCGACTTTGTCGCTGCCGTCGAGGCCTACGGCCCCGCCGTGCGCGATCTACGCCGTAACCTGGAAATCAACAAGCTTGATAACGTCGACGTC
>CABQXG010000157.1 GCA_902468045.1 uncultured Collinsella sp. | reverse complement strand
AGTCGCATATTGAATGTAGCCTATCGGATAGAACGGCGAGCCCGGGCCATTCTTCACAAGCGCGGCGATTATCCCTGGAAGATTGATGGCGAGGACGGCAAGCATTGCAAAAACACTCGCCCATACGCTCGATGCAACAAGTCTACCCAGCTCGCCCATCGGTGCCTGGATGATGAGCTTTTCACGTTTGTTAAGACGCGCGGCAAGGAACGAGACGGCAACGGCCGTTGCGACCCATAGCAAGTACTCCTTCGATCCGTCATAATAGGTGTACTCTCCATCCGATATCTGCAGAAACGGAAGTAGGGGAGAGAGCGGTGCCAAGATAAGACGTCCCGCGGCAAGAGGGTACAGAAGCGCGGGCATGCTTGATGAAGAGGTATAGACACCGTCCTCCCCCGCATTCACAAGCGCATCCGCATAGGATGCTGACAATTCCTGCTCAACACGGGTTATTCCCGACTCGAGGTATTCGAACCGTCCGTCGATGCCAGCCGCGCTCCTGAAGACGGGCAGAGCACAAAGAACCATCAACGCAACAACGACAACACAGAGCGACCTGGAGGAGAGAAGCGACCTAAAGATCGCCTTCGAGATTTTGAGCATATTCATCGCCAACCTTAACCTCATCCAGTCGGAACAGAGGGGCCGAACAAAATGCTCGGCGCTTATTACTTGCCGGCAAAGTCAATTTAACATAAACTGTTAAAAAGTAACCTGAGTTTTTTAAATTCTTCGGAGGTTATTATGAGTTCCGACAATCGCACTCCCCGGCTTCATTCCTTCCGCATCGAATGTGCGATAGCCTCTGCGACCCTTTGCGCCACCGCCATCGCACAAGTGGCGTTCTCCTTAAAGCCAGCAATCGAAGTGCTCGACAACCCTGTAATTGCAGACTCCCCCGCGTATCCAGCCCTTGCGATCTCGACATTGGTCCCTGCCGTCATCGGTATCGCTACGACCATCCTCAGCGCCGTTCTCGTGTGGACGATCAAGAGCGGAGACCCCTTCAAGAAAGGGTCTGCGACATGCTTGAAGGTGCTCGGCATTCTCTTCGTTGTTCAAGCTGCCACCAGCCTCTACGCCGGCTCACTCAAAACCTCCGTTTCGATGTTTGGCGGCGAGGGGGCCGTCGGCGCCCAAGAGATCGCTTCATCATTCGATTGGACCTCTCTGGTTCTCGGCATCGTCCTGTTCATGCTTTCCCAGCTCTTCTTGTACGCCCGAGAGCTGTACCTCGACTCCGACGAGATTGCGTAAGGAAACGCCATGCCCGTAATTGTTCGCCTCGACAAGATCATGGCCGAGCGAAAGATTTCCTCGAACGAACTTGCCGAAAGGATTGGAACCACGCCCGTGAACCTGTCCCGTATTAAAAAAGGGCATATTCGCGGCATTCGCTTCAACACACTCGAGCAGCTATGCCTCGCCCTTCGTTGCCAACCCGGAGACCTTCTCGAAGTCATGAGCGAAGAGGATGCCCGAAAGGAGTTCGGACTCGATTGGTCCACCGAGGATTAGAGGGCGGTCGTACTCGCCCTGCACACGGGGATGCGAATCGGCGAGGTCTGCGGCCTTCGGTAGTGCGATGTGGATTTCGAGACGGGCCTGATCTCGATCAGACACTCGGTGGCGTACGCGAAGGGAATGGGTTCGTTCATCAAGGACACCAAGACCCATGACGCCAGGGGTATCCCCATCGACCCGGTCGGCCTACTCCCCTTCCTGAAGGAGACCCACGAGATCGACTGCGGAAAGCTGCGCTTGCGCGGCCTTACCGGGGCGGTCGAGATCGGGGACTGCTACATCCTGTCGGAGCCGGGCGCGACCTTCGCGACGACAAGCTATATCCGCAGGGCGTTCAAGACGTTCTCGGAGACCAACGGCCTCATGGGCACCAACGACGAGCTGATCACGTTCCACGGCCTTCGCCACACGTTCGCAACGCAGTGGATCCGCCAAGGCGGCGATATCAAGGCGCTCCAATCGATCCTCGGCCACAAGGACGCCATGGCGACGCTCAACGTCTACGCCGACATCGAGCCCATCTCCAAAATCCATAACATGCTGCGCGCCACGCCGTGCCTTTGGCGCGGGCACCTCGGGCCGAGGGTCGATCCGGGTCCCATGCTCCAACAGAGGATCCAGGAGTCCATCGAGACGCTCCAGGCGTTCGGCTACGGCATCACCGAGCCGGACGACCGAAATATCGCCATACGCGACGTGAAGACGAACAGTTGGCTCTAGCTCACCGAGTACGCGGCAGTGCTGGGCCCATCCCAACTGAGGTCACGGTGGTCCGATAGGGGCGCCGCCCGCGGCATGCGCCGCGGAGCGGTATCCCCTACCGAAGGGCGGGGATGCCCTCCGCTTCCAGTTCGGAATCAGCCGTCGGAGGCGTTCGGCTGACTGCGGGAACGGCCTGTCCGCTCAATGTGTTCGGCTGAGATCGGAAATCAACCCAACACGAGCCGGACACGCGCCAGACGGCTCTTCCCCGTACAGCCTTCCCCCTTACGCTCATGTTGCAGGCATGTAACGCCGCAGCGAGCGCGCCTTTTTTGCGCCAGACAGGTACAATGATGAACACTGTACCGTAGCGGAGCGCCCCGCGCGCGCCGCAATCACGCGAAAGGGTTTCCCATGGCCGAGATCTCGTCCTCCCGTATCGTCATCACCGTCCTTGGCAAGAACCGCCCCGGTATCGTCGCCGGCGTCACCCGTGTTCTGGGCGAGGCCAACGTCGACATCCGCGACATTACGCAGTCCATTATCGAGGACATCTTTACCATGACCATGCTGGCCGACACCGCCGAGTCCAAGCTCGACTTCGCCGAGCTGCAGAAGGCGCTAGCCGAGGCTGGCGAGCTTTCGGGCGTCAACGTGTCCATCCAGCGCGAGGACGTCTTTAACTTTATGTACCGCCTGTAGCGAACAAGCCGCCGGGGATTGCCTGACACGCGCATGCCCATGCAAGCCAGCCCGATGCGGCCCGGAGAGGAGCGCGCATGGCCTACGACGCCAAGAAAATCTATTACCGCTTCGATGACCACTTGAGCCGACTGGTTCTGGATTACGAAGCAAGCCGCCAGATTTCGTCTGAAAGCGAAAGCCTCTACCACGGCCTGCCGACCGCCCCGTACGACGAGGACCTGTTTGTCGAGCACAATGTCAAGCGCGGCCTGCGCAATGCCGACGGCTCGGGCGTGGTCGCGGGCCTCACTCGTATCTCGGATGTGCACGGCTACAACAAGGTCGACGGAAAGGTCGTGCCCGATCAGGGCAAGCTCACGCTTCGCGGCTACAGCATCGAGGATCTGGTCAACAATGCCCAGGCCGAGAATCGCTACGGCTACGAGGAAGTCGCCTATCTGCTTATCACGGGTTCGCTGCCCAACAAGGAAGAGCTCGACGGCTTTTGCGAGCGCCTGGGCGCCTTTAGACATCTAAGCGACGAGTACGTTAAAGAGTTCCCTATGACCACGGTGTCGTCGAGCATCATGAACGTGCTCCAGCGCGCCGTACTGCTGCTCTACGCCTTCGATGCCGAACCAGACGTAATCACGCCCGAGCATGAAATCGACGTCGCCATTTCCATGCTCGCACGTCTCCCGCGCATTGCCGCCTTCGCACACATGGCCTCGGTCGCCAAGCTTCGCGGCTCCGAGGTTCACGTGCCGCACGCCACGCCCGGTCTCTCCACCGCCGAGACCATCCTACAGGTCCTGCGCGGCGGCATGGCATTCACCCGCGATGAGGCGATGCTGCTCGACGTTATGCTCATGCTGCATGCCGAGCACGGCGGCGGTAACAACTCCACCTTCGCTTGCCGCGTGCTGTCATCTTCGGCCACCGACCCGTATTCCGCCTACGCCGCGGCCATCGGCTCGCTCAAGGGCCCGCGCCACGGCGGTGCCAATGCCAAGGTCGTGTCTATGCACGAGGACATCCGCGCGCATGTCTCCAACTGGGAGGACGAGGACGAGGTCGCAGCCTACCTGGGCAAGATCCTCGACAAGCAGGCCTTCGACGGCACGGGTCTCATCTACGGTATGGGCCACGCCGTCTACACGCTGAGCGACCCGCGTGCCGAGGTGTGCCGTCGTTACGCGCGCACGCTTGCCGCCAAGAAGGACCTGGGCGAGG
>CABQXG010000156.1 GCA_902468045.1 uncultured Collinsella sp. | reverse complement strand
CCAAACGACGTGGAACGCATCAGCGGACGATCCATGCCGTCATCGATCTTAAGCGACAGATCGCGACCCCACTCGATGCCAAAGCCGGAACCGCACACGCTCGCAATGCAAGCTGCCAAAAAGCCGATGGCAGCCGCAATGCCGCCAATAACGGGAATAAACAACACGAGCACCGACACAACGCAAATCAGCGCCGGCAAAAACGCGATTTGGCATACACGCTGAAGCACACCCGGAGTCTTGGTCATATCTTGGAACGCCTGAGCCACACAGCCCTTTGGCGCATTCGCCACGGGCGGTTGCGGAACAAACTGCTGGGGCTGAGGCTGTCCCTGGGGAGCGGGGCCAGCGGCACCGGCATTAGGAGCACCACACACGCCGCAGAACTTGTCGTTATCGCCCATGGGGGCGCCACACTGCGAGCAGAACATAGAATCATCCCTTCGTATCTTGAACAAATCACTTGGATCGCAAACGATGTCTTTAGCATCATTATTGCCCAATGTGGGGTCAAATACTCAAAGATGACCGATTTGCAAGATACACGGCGCCAGCAGGCGGTTCGTTGAATACGTCTGTGCTAGTTCGTTCCGCGGAAGCCCTTGCCGACAATCTCGGAGCTGTCGACGATCGTGATAAAGGCACCCGGATCGACCTCGCGCGCATAACGGCGCAGCTGCACGGCCTCGCGACGGCTCAGCACGCTCATGATCACCGTCACGCACTTGCCCGAGAAGGCACCGTAGCCGCGACTGATGGTCGCCGTACGGTTGAGATGCTTGACGATAAACTCCTCGACCTTAAGGGGCTCGGAGCAAATGACCGTGCAGACTTTGCGCAGGTGAATGCTCTCAATGGCTTTGTCGACCACAAGCGTCTTGGCAAACAGGCCGAGCACACAATACAGACCGACACGCGGGCCATACAAAAAGGCCGCGATGGCCACGATGCCGATATCAACCAACAGCAGCGCGCGGCCAATCTCGAGCGTCGTGCGGCGCTTGAGGATCATGGCAAGAATGTCCGTGCCGCCCGTCGAGGCGCCAATATCAAAGACAATAGCGCTGCCGAGCGCCGGCAGGATCACGGCAAAGCACAGGTCGAGCCACATATCACCCGTCAGAGAGACATCGGTCGGAATAAAGAGCTCAAACAGCGAAACATAGGCGGACAGCGCAAACGAGGCGAAGACGCTCCACAGGATTGCCTTGCGCTCCAAAAAGATAAAGCCCAAAACGACGAGAACCGCGTTGATAATCCACATAAAGACGCCGACGGGCAGGGTCGGGAACAGCGTGGACAGAATGACCGACACGCCCGAGGTGCCGCCAAAAGCAAAGTGATTAGGGGTTTTAAACGCAACGATGGCAAAGGCCGTAAGAATCAGGCCCAGATTGAGCTCGGCAAAAAAGCGCGGGAAGCCCGGCTCCTGGCTGCGCTTTTGGCCGGCACGCTCGCCGCGCTCGATATCGGTGCGATCAACCACGCGCTCCATCGGCACCACGGGAGGACGATGCATCTCCTCGGCAGCACGCGATGCCGCCTCTGCCGCGGCGGCCTCAATCGCCCATGCCTTGCTTTCTGTTTCGTGCTCGTCAGCCATTACGGCAACCCCTCGTTAACAATTTGGAAACAATGCGCCCATTAGGGTAACGCGGAACGCGACGATTGCAACCCCTAGTTAGACGAGCGGTATGCCTACATCGGGGGGCATACAAATAACGGCCGGCCACGCTTTTGCTTGCGCGGTCGGCCGTTTAACGTTTTCGCAGATAAAACCTGCCAAAACAAACCTGTCCCTTTTTGGTAGGTTACTCGTGCTGGCTGGTGCGGTGCTCGTACTCCTCGGGGGTGATGACATCCTCGATGCGCAGGTTGACGCCTGCCACCTCAAGGCCGGTCATCGCGGCCAGACGCTCGGTGACGCGCGCCTTAACGTCGTCAAAGATCGCAGGCGCATAGGCGCCATACTCGATGATGACCGAGATGTTGACGACCACGCGATTGTCGTCGGTGACCTCGACCGTCACGCCCTTGGTCAGGTTCTCGGCACCAAACTGTTCCTGCACAAAGTGCATAAGGTTACCCTTCATGCCCAGAACGTGCGGCACCTCGCGGGTGGCCATGGCGACAATCTTCTCGATCACGCCGTTGGAATAGGTCAGCGAGTCCTCGGACTCGTCCGCCTCCTCGTCCATCTCCTCGTTGTCCTCGTCCGCGTCATCGGCGGACTCGGCCTCGACGAGCGCCTCATCCTCGAGCGTTACGGCCTCGGCGGTGACGGTCTCGTCTGCCTCGAGCTCGGTATCGGCCACATCGACCTTCGTATTAAAAGCCATGGTTCCTCCTTATGCCTGCCGCGGATGCGACAGTCGAATACATATTAGCGGCCGCTAAACAGACGGCCGAAGAAGTTGACGATCCCGTTCTCGCCGTCGCGAATTTGGCCGATCACGGCGCCGATCAGCACGAAGAATGCAATGACGAGTGTGTCCCACAGGCCGAGCGTGAGCACCAACACGGCGAGGATAAAGCCAGCGACGGCGCCAAGCGTGGTGTTGGGATGACGCACAGCATAGCTCCAGATGGCAGCGCCCGTACCCTTGATGAGACCCATAGCCTCGTCAAAATCCGCGG
Source organism: uncultured Collinsella sp. (assembly GCA_902468045.1). GTDB lineage: Bacteria > Actinomycetota > Coriobacteriia > Coriobacteriales > Coriobacteriaceae > Collinsella. Next base: position 1,510 of record CABQXG010000156.1, on the reverse strand, counting down.
CTGCCGCGTCTTGTAACTCGGTTGCCTCTGCTTTGGAATCAACAGGTTCGTTCGCCGGCGTGGCGCTCTGGTCAATCGTCAGGCGCGGCGTACGAGCGGTCTTATCTTGATTGGTATCACTCACCGGAAACCTCCACGGTCTGGACGGTAGTCTTGGACGGCAAAAAACGGACGCGTGCGGTCGTGCCCGGCGTGCCGAGCATGGTGTCGCAGGCCTCCTCGATACGTTGCTGCATCGCGGCTGCAAGGGAGGCCACGTCCCGGTCGTCAAGCGCGATAGCCTCGACCTTAAAACGGACGTACGAATCGTCGGAGCCTTGGACGCGGGCCTCGACATGCTCGACCATCACGCGGTCGTCGCGCTCGGCAGCGGCCCTGGCGCACGAAGAAAGCGCCGCAAGGGTAACCTCGATATTGCGCTCCCCCGCCGGATGCACGCAGGACGGTTCGCGACGGGCGAACATCAGGCGGAAGAAGCTTACCAGCACGCCAAGCGCCACGACGCCGGCGCACGCCGTGACGACGATGCGCGGCATGGGGTCGCGCATCAGCAACATAAAGCGATACGTATACGGCCCCCAAAACTGGCAGACAAGCGTACCCAGCGCCACGAGGGCGGCGGCAAGATACACGATCGCTAGGGCTCGTTTGAGTACGCGCACGTGGCGCTCCTTTCAAATCTCGGCTCTCGAAATGCAAAACGGTTCGCATCATTATAAAAGAGCCGGGTCCGGTGCTCTACGCACGCGGATCCGGCTCATCTATTCCACGAGGCTTGCATGCTCGCTTCATTATGCCCAGATATGCACGGCTTAACCCGTGCAGGCGCTACTCCTCCTCGAGGGCAGCGATGACCTCGTCGGTCATGTCCATGGTGCTGTAGACGTCCTGGACGTCGTCGAGCTCCTCAAGACGGTCGATGAGGCGCTGAACCTTCTTGGCGTCGGCGCCGGAGACCTCGGTCGGGGTGGTCGGGACCATGGTAGTCTCGGAACCCTTGACCTGGACGCCCTGCTCCTCGAGCGCCTTGGAGACAGCCATAACCTCGTTGGCAGTAGTCCAGACGATCCACTCCTCGCCGGCGTCCTCGTAGTCCTCGCCACCGGCCTCGGCGATGGCCATCATGAACTCATCCTCGTCACCGGCAGCACCGTTGGCGATCATGGTCTCCTTCTTGGCGTTCTCGTCCAGGATCTCCTTGGCGACGACGATCTGGCCCTTGCGCTCAAACTGGAAGGCGACGGAGCCGGAGGTGCCCAGGTTGCCACCAGCGTGGGAGAAGGCGGAACGGACATCAGCGGCGGTACGGTTGCGGTTGTCGGTCAGGCAGTCGACGTAGACGGCGACACCGGCGGGACCGTAGCCCTCGTACACGATGTTCTCGTAGACGGCAGCGTCGGCACCCGAACCAAAAGCCTTGTCGATAGCGGACTTGATCTTGTCCTTAGGCATGGACTGAGCCTTGGCCTTAGCAACGGCAGCGGCGAGGCTGGCGTTGTTCTCGGGCAGC
>CABQXG010000155.1 GCA_902468045.1 uncultured Collinsella sp. | reverse complement strand
CTGCGTCGCGCAGACGATGAAACGCCTCGATCACCGCCTGCGAGGGGCGAACCGCCGAAAAGTCCTTGTCGGTCATGTTGTCGGGATCGAACGACGTCAGCGTGCCGTCCACGTCAAAAAAGAGCACGGCAGAATCGGGGCACGCATCAATCATATGGGTTCCTTTCGGGGGCGAGAGTAAACGAAGCATCCATCATATAATGGAGCGACGCAACCAGAGAGGTCACCCATGGAATTTTACGCAAGCTGCCCCGAGGGCTTTGAGTCCGCACTCGCCGATGAGCTTAAACGCCTCGGGCTTTCGCATGTTCGCCGGCTGAAGGGCCGCGCTACATTTGAGGGCGAGCTCGAAGAAGGCTACCGCGCCTGTCTGTGGTCGCGCCTGGCGAGCCGTGTGTTCATGGTACTCGGGCGCTTTGAGGCGCAGGATGCCGATGAACTGTACGATAGCGTTTACGACATCGCCTGGGAGACCATCATCCGCCCCGGCGCCACCATCGCCATCACCGCCCGCGGCGTGACCGAGCAGCTGCGCAACACGCGCTTCTCGGCCCTGCGCGCCAAAGACGCGCTGTGCGACCGTCTGGCCGAGACCACGGGCCGTCGCGCCGACGTCGATGCCGCCGACCCCGATGTTCACCTGTTGCTTTCGCTGCGTCAGCGCCGCGCGAGCATCAGCCTGGACCTTTCGGGCGACCCGCTGTTCAAGCGTCTGCCGCCCGCTGCGACTCGTGCCGGCGAGGGCGCACACGTGTTGCGCCCCGACTACGCCGCCCTGGTGCTGGCGCAGGTCGGCTGGACCGCACTATGCGAGCGCGAGCTGACGGCCGACGATTACGAAAACGAAGCCCTTCCCACGCTGATCGATGCCTCGTGCGCCGGCGGCGGTCTGCTGCTGGAGGCCGTGAACATTCTGACCGACCGCGCCCCGGGCGCCGCACGCGAGCGCTGGGGCTTTGAGGGCTGGCAGCTGCACGACGCTGTCCTGTGGGAGCAGCTGCTTGCCGAGGCGCGCGAGCGCGAGGCGGCAGCGCGCGAGCGCCAGGCGCGCATCGTGGCCGTAGACATCGACCCCGCCGCCCGCAAGACTGCCGAGCGCATGGTCAAGTGCGCCGGCTACAAGCGTTTTGTCGACTTTTGTGCCGCCAAGCCCGCCACCGTGCTGGACCATGCGGGCGCCGTCGCCGGTGCCGCCCTGGTCGCGGACACGACCGAGACCCCGCTTTCGCTCATGCACGATGCCATGACGCTCATCGGCGAGCTGCGCCGCGCCCCCGAGCTCGCTTCGGCTCCGGTCGCCGCTCTCACCCGCGACGGCTTGCTGGCCCGCGCGCTCCACGCCGAGCCCGAGCGCTCGATCGCCGTCATGCCCAATAACGAGGAGGCGGCTCTTGAGGTTTGGCCCTCGCTCGACCACGCCGCCGCGGCATTCGAAGCTGCGACCAGTGCGGATGCCAAGGCCGAGGTTGCGGATGCCAACGAAGCCAACGACGAAGGCGCCGCCCCCGCCATGCCCGAGCCTGCCGCCATGCTCGATCTGGGTGACGGCAAGCCGCTGCCCGTGCTCATCCCCGGGTCCGAGCAGTTCGCCAACCGCCTGCGCAAGAACGCGCGCCTGCGCCGCAAGTGGGCCAAGCGCGAGGGCGTAAGCTGCTACCGCGTCTACGATGCCGACCTGCCCGACTACTCCGCCGCCATCGACCTGTACGAGGGTTGCCCGCAGACGCCGGGCCGCTGGCTCGTCATCGCCGAATACGCCGCGCCCAAGACCATCGACCCCGCGCTAGCCCAGGCCCGCATGCTCGACATTCTGGCCATCGCGCCGCGCATCCTGGATGTTCCCGCCGAGCATGTGCACGCCAAGGCCCGCATGCGTTCGCGCGGCGGCTCGCAGTACGGCAAGCAGGGCGCCGGCAAGGGCGCATCGGGCGAGCGCGCCAACATCGCACGCCGTCGCCTGCCACTCATCGAAGAGGGCGGGCTCACCTTTGCCGTCAACTTTGACGACTACCTGGATGTGGGCATCTTCCTGGATCACCGCGTCACCCGCAACCTGGTGCGCGAGCACGCCAAACAGGCGCGCCGCTTCCTCAACCTGTTCGCCTACACCGGCACCGCCACCTGCTATGCGGCCGACGGCGGCGTCGAGGAAACCGTGACAGTCGACCTTTCCAACACCTACCTGGACTGGGCCGAGCGCAATATGCGCCAGAACGGCTTTGTTGGTCCGCAGCATCATTTTGTGCGCGACGACGTGCTCGCCTGGATTCGCGACCAGCGCCAGACGCGCAACCGCTGGGACCTGATTTTTGTCGATCCGCCCACGTTTTCGAACTCATCCAAGATGGGCCGCCGCACCTGGGATGTCCAGCGCGACCATGTTGAGCTTTTGGCCGGCGTATCGCGCCTGCTCGCACAGGGCGGCCACGCCATCTTTAGCTGCAACCTGCGCGGCTTCCGCCCCGAGACGCGCAAGCTCGCGCGCGCGGGCGTCGTGCTGGAGGACATTACGGCGCAGACCATCCCCGAGGATTTCGCGCGCAACCAGAAGGTGCACCACTGCTATATCGTGCGCCGCCTGCCCATTGAGGACGCCATGGCCGAGGTCGGCTTTAGCGCCGAGGAGATTGCCGAGCGCGTCGAGGAGCTGCGTAACCCCGAGGCCCGTAAGCCTCGCGCAACGGCGCCCGCGCACGCGCAGGCCGGCAACGGCAAGTCCAAAAAGAAGAAGTTCTACGCCAGCAAGCCCAAGGGCAAATAACAAAGTTGCGGTGGAATACGGACTGTTTTGCCTGGAATTAGGCAAATTTAGACCGTATTTCACCGCAACTCATATTGGGACGGTGGTTGGCGATCTAGCCTTGGGTGACCAATCGGTAACCGATGCCCACGTGTGTTTGGATATAGCGCGGGTGCGCGGGGTCGGACTCGATCTTCTTGCGCAGCGTGCCCATAAAGACGCGCAGGCTCGCCAGGTCGCTCTTAGTTGCCGTGCCCCAAATCTCGTGCAGGATAAACTGGTGCGTTAGTACCTTGTCGGCGTTATGTGCCAGCAGGCACAGGAGCTTATACTCGATCGGCGTCAGATGCAGCTCCTCGCCATCCATCGTGGCAATGCCGGCATCAAAGTCGATATGCAGCTCACCGGTATCGAACGAGCCCTCGGAGGCAACACCACCCGTTTGCGCATACGAAAGGCGCCTGAGCGTCGTGCGAATGCGTGCAAGCAGTTCCTCGACCGAAAACGGCTTGGTCAGGTAGTCATCGGCGCCGGCATCGAGCGCGCGAATCTTGTCCGCGTCCTCGCTGCGCGCCGAGACCACGATGATCGGCATGCCCGACCATGCGCGCACCGACTCCACCACCTTGACGCCGTCCATATCGGGCAGGCCCAGATCGAGCAGCACGATACTCGGTGCCTGCGATGAGGCGGCGGCGATGGCGGCATGGGCGGTCTCCACGGCCATATGACGCAAGCCGTGCGCCTCGAGCGCGGCAACAATAAGGTTGCGGACGGCGGGATCGTCCTCAACGACCAAGATGAGCGGTTTTACGGCAGAGTTCGGCACAGCGCTACTCCTTATCAAACGAAACGTCGGCGACGGGAAGCTCAATCGTAAAGACCGAGCCGTGCGGGTCCGCCGCGGCAACCTCTATGCTACCGCCATGCGCCAGCGCAATGGAGCGGCAGAGCGAAAGCCCCAGGCCCACACTACGGTGGCTGTCGGCCAGGCCATGGTTGGCGGTATAGAATGACTCAAAGATGCGCTCGCGATCCTCGGGTGCGATGCCCGGACCATCATCGGCCACCGAGCACGCCACGCGTCCATCGTTGACGCTAATCGAAATCATGATATCCGAGCCTGCGGGCGTATAGGTGATGGCGTTGTTCACCAGATTGACCACCAGCTGCACCATCAGGCGCGCGTCGACGTTGACGAGCGCCGGCTCGTCGCACGCCACCACCTTAAGGTCGTGCTCGCGCACGGCCGGGTTCACGTGGCGCAGCGCCTCCTCGACGATATCGTCCATGAGCTCGAGCGTGGTCGACAGGCGCATGCCGCCACCCTCGAGTTTGGTGATAGCGAGCAGATTCTCGACGGTGGCGTTGAGCCACAGCGCATCCGAGCGAATGGATAGAAGCAGGCCGCGGCGCGTCTGGGCGTCGAGCACCGCGGTGCCGGTCGAGCCCTGATCGAGCAGCACGTCGGCATTACCCGAAATACTGGTGAGCGGCGTGCGCAGATCGTGCGAGATGGAG
>CABQXG010000154.1 GCA_902468045.1 uncultured Collinsella sp. | reverse complement strand
CGCTGAAGACTGTCCCCGACGACTAGTCATTTAAGAACGTCCCCAATGACTATGACCCCTTTGCGCCAGTTTCTGTCGAGTCGGTGCTTCTTGCGGGTTGCCCGTATAATGGTTTGCGTATGAACCGCAACCAAGGAGTTCCAGTTTATGGACCAGAGCCTTTTTAAATTCGACCTGATCGCCGAGGACCCGACGACGCATGCGCGTGCCGGCGTGCTGCACACCCCGCACGGCGACATCGAGACACCGATCTTCATGCCCGTGGGCACCAAGGCAAACGTCAAGGGCATTCCTACCGAGACCGTCAAACAGCTCGGCGCCCAGATCGTGCTTGCCAATACCTATCACCTGTCCATGCGCCCCGGCGAGGATACCATCGCCGAGCTGGGCGGACTGCATAAGTTCATGAACTGGCACGGCCCCATCCTCACCGACTCGGGCGGATTCCAGGTCTTTAGCCATAACGACGCCGTCAAGCTCACCGACGAGGGCGTGCGCTTTATCGTCAATGACTACGACGGCCGCCACGTGTTCTGGACGCCCGAGGACAACATGGAAATCGCCATGAAGCTCGGCTCCGACATCTGCATGCAGCTCGACCAGTGCCCCGGCTATCCTGCCACGCGCGCCTACGTTGAGCGCGCGGTTGAGCTGTCGAGCATGTGGGCCGAGCGCTGCTATAAAGCTCACACCCGCGATGACCAGGCACTCTTTGGCATTGTTCAGGGCGGCATGCATCTGGACCTGCGCCTGCGCTCGCTGCGCCATCTGGAGGAGTGCGGCGACTTCCCGGGCTACGGCATTGGCGGCTACTCGGTGGGCGAGGACCACGAGACCATGTTCGAGACCCTGGCACCGCTCGTAAGCGAGTACATGCCCAAGCACAAGCCGCGCTACCTGATGGGCGTCGGCAACCCCACCACCCTCGTGCGCGGTGTGGGCGTGGGTATCGACATGTTCGACTGCGTGCTGCCGACGCGCACGGGCCGCATGGGTACGGCGTTCTCCAGCGAGGGTCGCCTCAACTTCCGCAACGCTCGCTTTGCGCACGACGATGGTCCCATCGATCCCACCTGCACCTGCCCGGTGTGCACGGGCGGCTACAGCCGCGCGCTCATTCGCCACATGGTCACGCAGAAGGAGATGCTCGGCGGCATTCTGCTGTCGATGCACAACATCTACTACTTGCTCAACCTTATGCAGCGTGCTCGCCAGGCCATTATCGAGGGTCGTTACGGCGCGTTCGTGAGTGACTGGATGAACAGCCCTGCGGCGGTGGATTACTAAGGGCGGCGCGGGCGCTTGCAGGGCGCGGGCAACGGCAAGGGGCGAGCGCCGGCCGGTCGTCGCGTTCGCTAACACTGTCTGCGCGACCGCTGACCGATGCCTTGCAAGCGCATGATGCATCGTGGGTACCATACCGAATAGTTGATGTTCGGGCGGGTGTTTGACGCATGGCGTCGACCCCGCCCGTTTTCTTTTTCTCGATAGGAGTACCCATGATTAAGAACGAGAATGTCGAGGGCGAGCCTGCCTACGACGAGACGTACCGCCGCGGCCCCGTGGTCATGCGCGGCCCGATGATTCCTAAGGACAATACGTACGCTAACCTGCTGGCGCCCGAGGAGTCGACCGACTGGTTGCATGCCGATCCGTGGCGCGTACTGCGCATCCAGGCCGAGTTTGTCGACGGTTTTGGCGCGCTTGCCGAGCTCGGACCTGCGGTGACCATCTTCGGTAGCGCCCGCACGCCCAAGACCGATACGCTCTACAAGGCGGCGCGCACCGTCGGGCGTAAGATTGCCCAGCGCGGCGTGGCGGTTATCACCGGTGGCGGCCCCGGCATCATGGAAGCGGCCAACAAGGGAGCGGCGAGCGTCAATGGTAAGTCAGTTGGCCTGGGCATTGAATTGCCGCACGAGCAGGGGCTCAACAAATACGTGAACCTCGGCATGGACTTCCGTTACTTCTTTGTGCGCAAGACCATGTTCGTCAAATACAGCTCGGGCGCTATTGTGTTGCCCGGCGGGTTTGGCACGCTCGACGAGATGTTCGAGGTGCTCACGCTGGTGCAAACGCACAAGGTCAAGCGTATGCCGCTCGTTTTGGTGGGCACCGAGTACTGGCAGGGCCTGTTCGACTGGCTCAACGGCCCGGTGATGGACGCCGGCATGATCAGCCCGCTCGATCCCGAGCTCGTGCACATCACCGACGACCTCAACGAAGCCGTCGACATCGCCCTGAGCGGGCTGATGTAGATCAATCGTGCCCACGCGACATGAATACGCATGGCAATCTGATGTTATCTAACATCAGATTGCCATTTATATTGGGTATACTGATGCAAAAGACGAGGCGAGGAGGTCGCATATGTCTACTGCAACGGTTAAGCCTACGACGGTTCGCATCGAAGAGGGGCTCAAGGAACAGGCGACTGAGTTCTTGGATTCGGTCGGCCTCAGCCTCAATTCCTATCTCAATCTTGCCGTTCGGCAGCTTGTAAATCAGCGAAAGATTCCTTTTGAGATTGTAGGAAGGGCGGAGGTGCCCAACGAGGCGACGAGGCGCGCCATGGTGATTGCCGAGGCTCATGAGTTGGGGATTTTGCCGGACGATAGCCTGTCATTCAATAACGCTGATGAGCTTATGTCATTCCTCGATGAGGAATAGCGATGTTCGAGATTAAAGTCGAGGCTCAATTTAAGGTGGACTACAAACGAACGATGCGCATGCATCCGCAGCTAAAAAGTGAGTTTAAAGCGGCGGTTGCAGAGCTTGTGGCTCATGGGTCACTTCCGGCGGAGTATGGCGCCCACGAGCTCTCAAACCCGGGCGGAAACTACAACGGCCACATCGATTTCCACCTATCCGATGGCTTGGTCGATGTGGTCGTTCTTTATCTTCCCCATAAGACTAACCCAGTGATTAGGCTGGTGAGAATGGGCACTCATCAGGAGCTGTTTCAGGGTCCGCTGGGCTGATCGCCGATTTCCAAGTTGCGGTGGAATAGGGATTGATTGACAGCTAATAAGCCAAAAACGGTCCCTATTTCACCGCAACTGATGTGGGCGTCCCTAGTGGATGGGCTGGTAGCGGGGGCAGTAGCTGATGGCTATGGCATCGACGCCTACATGGGTGGCGATGGTGCAGCCGATGGGGCCGGTGCCGGCGTCTACATAGTCTTGGCCTGCGAGCGCTTGGCTGACGAGCTCCTGCTCCTCGGCGGCGCCGGTCGTGAGCACGCGCACGCTGGAGCCCGGATGCTCGGCCAAAAATGCGAGGCAATCGGCCATGGTGTTGGTAACGATGCGTTTGGCACCGCGGCCCTTTTTTATGGCCTTGATCTCGCCCGATTTCCACTCCGGCGAAACGGCCAGGCGAATGTTGAGCATTTGCGTGAGCTGGCCGGCGAGCTTGGGCGCGCGGCCGTTCTTAACGAGATTCTCGAGCGTGCGGGGAATCAGCAGCAGGTGGGCGTCGGGCAGCGTCGCGCGGATCTGCGCCTCGGTCTCGTCCAGGCTGCGGCCGTCCTCGCGCATGGCCAGCGCGTACTCCACCAGCAGGCCCTCGGCGCCCGAGCCGGTGCGCGAGTCGATGCAGCGCACGTCGAGCTCGTGCGTTTCGGCCGTCAGGCTGGCGTTGGCATAGCAGGCGGACCACTCGCTGCACAGCGAGATAAAGATGGCGCTATCGTGACCGTCGGCGCGCACGCGGTCAAAGAGTTCCTTGAACTCGCCGGCACTCGGCTGCGAGGTGTGCGGCAGCTGCTCGGAGCCGGCCATGCGCGCGACGTACTCCTGGGCGGTAATCTGCACCTGGTCGAGCAGGTCCTCGCCCTCGATAATCACATGCAGCGGAATCACGTAAATGCCGAGCTCTTGGGCGCGGGCGGGGGAGATGTCCGACGTGGAGTCGGTTATGATGGCAAAAGACATAATTGCACCTTTCGTTGGGGCGCGACGGCGCCGCCTTCTGAGAGCAAAGTGCGACAAGTATAGTGGAGTTGCTCTACATTGCTAGGTTAAATTGTTGAATAGTCAACAGTTTGAAGTGTCGGTGTGGAAATCGTCAACTGGGGAAGAGGGATGCCGATGGAGGCGCTGGAGATATGCAAGCGGCCGGTCGTGCTGTTTGATTTTGATGGCACGGTGGCCGATACGGGTCGGGCGGTGATGACCTCGACGCGCAAGACGCTGGCTGCACGCGGGTTTTCGGAGGCGCAGATGGGTGACCTGCGTCGCATGATCGGGCCGCCCCTGTGGAAGAGTTTTCACGACTTTTATGGCTTCTCCCGCG